>NZ_QMFZ01000054.1:0-44667 GCF_003294055.1 Burkholderia reimsis | reverse complement strand
CTGCTTCGCCCTCTACTCGACTTCGCACGCGATGACGAAGGCGGGGGAACGGGGGAGGCGCCGGGCGGCAACCCGGCGCGAGCGCGGCGGGCCGGCGACACGCGCCGGCCGGGAAGACTTCAGCGGCCCGACGTGGTGGTCGTCGCGCCCGGCTCCTGGATGCCGAAGCAGCCGCGATAGGTCGCGTAGAACGAGCAGTACAGCATCGTGACGATGACGATCGTCAGCGGCATCATGATCGTCAGCGCATAGGCGCCGGCGCCGAGCGCCTGCAGCAGCAGCGACAGCGCGAGCGACGTGCCGAGCGCGACGCCGAACCACAGCGCGCCGTACACGACGAACGCGCCGCGATTGCGCCAGCAGCTGACGACGCTGAAGAACAGCGCCTTGGCGGGCGGCACGTCGTGCCACGCGACCAGCACCGGCGCGAACCAGAACAGCATCGCGACCGGCAGGTAGAGCAGCGTCGCGAACATCAGCGCGCCGAACGTGCCTTGCGCGGCGAGCGTTTCCGGCGTCGCGCTCGCTTCGTCGGCCGCGCCCATCATCACGTGGAACAGCGCGCCGCCGTCCACGAACGACGAGGCGGCGAACACGAGCACCATCGACGCGACGTAGATCACGCCGAGCACGAGCAGCCGCTGGGTCGCGACGGTGCCGTACGAGCGGAAGCCGTCGACGAGGATCGTCGGCATCACGGTCTTGCCGGCCACCGTGTCGCGGCATGCGGCCATGAAGCCGACCGCGATGCCGGGAATGAACACCAGCGGCAGCGCGGAGCCGATCACGGGCACCTGCGACACCAGCGTGATCGCCAGCAGGTACGTGAAGAACAGCGTGATGAACGCGAGCGGGTTCCGGCGGAACAGCCAGATGCCTTGGCGGAACCAGACATAGCCCGTTTTCGCGGGCACTTCGATCAGTTGCATGCGGTTTGGATCTCGGGAAGCGCGGGCGTATGCGCGATACGCTCGCGCAGGATGCGTTCGAAATGGCCGGGGTCGTGCGGCTTGAGCATCTCGGCCGCGCGCGGCAGGTAGAAGTCGTACAGGCGCGACACCCAGAAGCGGTACGCACCCGCGCGCAGCATGTCGCTCCAGTGGCGGCGCTCCTCGGCCGTGAACGGCCGCACGGTCTGGTACGCGCGCAGCAGCGCATCCGCGCGCGCGACGTCGAGCACGCCGGTCGCGAGGTCGACGCACCAGTCGTTGACCGTGACCGCGACGTCGAACAGCCACTTGTCGCAGCCCGCGAAATAGAAGTCGAAGAAGCCGCCGAGCCGCACGTCATGGCCGGTGTCGGGCGCCGCGTGCGCGAACAGCACGTTGTCGCGGAACAGGTCGCAATGGCACGGTCCGGCGGGCAGCGCCGCGTAATCGTCCGACGCGAAGAAGCTGGCCTGGTGCGCGAGTTCGCTATCCAGCAGCGCGCGCTGCGCGTCGGTGATGAACGGCGAGATCGCCGGCACGTTCTCCTGCCACCACGGCAGGCTACGCAGGTTCGGCTGGTTGCGCGGATAGTCGCGGCCGGCCAGGTGCATGCGTGCGAGCATCTGCCCGACCTCGATACAGTGTGCGACCCCCGGCGCGAGTTCCGCCGAGCCGTCGAGCTTCGTGACGATCGCGGCCGGCTTGCCGTGCAGCTCGCCGAACAGCGCGCCGTCGTCACGCGGGACCGGATCCGGCACCGGTACGCCGTGGCCGGCCAGATGGCGCATCAGGTCGAGGTAGAACGGCAGTTGCTGCGCCGTCAGCTTTTCGAAGATCGTGAGGACGTACTCGCCGCGCGTCGTCGTTAGGAAGAAATTGCTGTTTTCGATACCGGACGGAATGCCGCGGAACGCAAGCACGTCGCCCAGTTCGTAGTGGCGCATCCATTGCGCGAGATCGGAGTCGGAAACAGCTGTGAAAACGGCCATGCGGGATGCGTCAGGTCAGGGTGTCGGCACGCGGGCGGCGTGCGTCGCGACAGCAGGTGAAGGGAGGCGGCGCGCGGCGTTCGGTGCGGCGCGCCGCGGAATCAGTAGCGCAGGTTCAGCGACGGCAGGCGCGTGATCGGGATGCCCGCGTCGTGCGGCTTCGGCGACGTGTCGGGCGTCGAGCTCATCTGGTAGCGCGTGCCGAAGTTCGACTTCACGTCGATCTCGACCGGCTTGCCGCGATCGCGGTACTCGGTGACTTCGGTGCCGTTCTTGCTCTTTTCGTGGAAGCTCGGCGTGCGGCGGATGTCGGCGAAGTCGACTTTCGACGTGACTTCGGCGCCCGGCCGGTTGATCTTGCGGAGATCGGGCAGGCCGGCGGCCTCGTTGGCCTCGGCCCGTGCCTGCGCGTCGGCGTCAGGCGTGCCGCCGGCGGCGTAAGCGGCGCTGGCGGCGGCAAACGCGGCGGCAGCGACGACGAGAATGAGCGGCTTCATGATGAGTCTCCAGTGAACCCACCGATTTTAGCAAATACTGCGCACCATCCGGCCCTCGCGTGCGTGGGGGCAGCCACAAGGGCGACCGGGTTCCGTGGTAATGTCGTCGGATCAGACGAGGTGATGAAAATGAAGAACGATTTGAGCCGCCGGCACCGTGTGCTGACGCCCGAGAGCCCGTCGGTCGAGGCTTTCGACGATCCGATCGCCGCCGTCGCGCGGCTGTCCGCCATTTACGACACGAACACGGGTTTCCTGCGTGACGCATTCGCGCGCTATCGCCGCCACGAACCGATCACCGAGCACGTGCGCGCGTGCTACCCGTTCGTGCGGATCCGCACCGATGTCAACACGCACGTCGATTCGCGCCGCTCGTACGGATTCGTCGCGGGCCCCGGTGTGTTCGAGACGACGGTCACGCGCCCCGACCTCTTCGCGAACTACTATCGCGAGCAACTGCGCCTGCTGGCGAAGAACCACCATGTGAAGATCGAGATCGGCGTGTCGTCGCAGCCGATTCCGATCCATTTCGCGTTTCCCGAAGGCATCCATCTCGAGGGCGAGCTCGACCGCGACCGCCTGCTCGCGATGCGCGACATCTTCGATACGCCCGACCTGTCGTATCTCGACGATCGCATCGTCAACGGCACGTTCGAGCCGGCGCCGGGCGAGCCGCATCCGCTCGCGCTGTTCACGGCCGCGCGCGTCGACTTCTCGCTGCACCGGTTGCGCCACTACACGGCGACGTCGCCCACGCATTTCCAGAACTACGTGCTCTACACGAACTACCAGTTCTACATCGACGAGTTCGTGAAGCTGGGCCGCACGGTGATGACGGAGAGCGACGATCCCGAGGTGCGCGCGTATCGCAGCCAGTACAGCTCGTTCGTCGAGCCGGGTGACGTCGTGACCTACAACGCGAACCTCGGCAGCGAGCCGGCCGAGGGCGCCGCGCCGCCGCGCCTGCCGCAGATGCCCGCGTATCACCTGAAGCGCGCGGACGGCAGCGGGATCACGATGGTCAACATCGGCGTCGGCCCGTCGAACGCGAAGACGATCACCGATCACATCGCGGTGCTGCGTCCGCACGCATGGGTGATGCTCGGTCACTGCGCGGGGCTGCGCAATACGCAGCGTCTCGGCGACTACGTGCTCGCACACGGCTACGTGCGCGAGGATCACGTGCTGGACGCCGACCTGCCGCTGTGGGTGCCGATTCCGGCGCTCGCCGAAGTGCAGCTCGCGCTCGAGCGCGGGGTGGCCGATGTCACGCAGCTCGATGGCGTCGAACTGAAGCGCGTGATGCGCACGGGCACCGTCGCGAGCGTCGACAACCGCAACTGGGAGCTGCGCGATCATCGCGAACCCGTGCAGCGCCTGTCGCAGAGCCGCGCGATCGCGCTCGACATGGAAAGCGCGACGATCGCCGCGAACGGCTTCCGCTTCCGCGTGCCGTACGGCACGCTGCTCTGCGTGTCGGACAAGCCGCTGCACGGCGAGCTCAAGTTGCCGGGCATGGCCGACACGTTCTATCGCGGGCAGGTCGACCAGCATCTGCAGATCGGCGTGAAGGCGATGGAGATCCTGCGCACGAACGGGCTCGACAAGCTGCATAGCCGGAAACTGCGGAGCTTCGCGGAAGTGGCGTTCCAGTGATGTGAACGGCGGCCCCGGGTGCGGTGTGCGTCGCGATGTCAGGCGCAATCGCGAACCGGGGCATGACGGGCTTCAAGGCGGCAGGCGTGCACTTGTACCTCTCCGTCTCACCGTGCGTAGCCACTCGCGGTGGCCGCGTCGCGGCCTTAGTACTGGAACGCGATCATTTTCTGCAATTTGGAAGTTGTCCTATTGGTTGCCCTTGTCATCGAGAATATGCTCTCCTGCGTGGCGTTATTCGACGCCCGTACGAAGGAACGGCGAACAGTCGATCCGATCGATTCCTATCGAATTGAAAGAGGGCATACCTGATGAAAATCAATTTCTTGCTGGCTTCCCTGATGCTCACCACATCTCTGTCGGCAATGGCCAGAACCGCGGTGATCGGTCCGTCCAATCCCTGTGCACCCGTCGCAGTAATCGGCCCGTCCAACCCCTGCAAACCCGTCGCGGTGATTGGCCCCGGCCCTGTCAAAAAGTGTCCGTGCTACTGACCGAATAAGTGATTAAACGGGTGCGCTCGCCCTTGGGCGCATCTTGTCCGTGTATTGCTTTCTCGTGCCGTCCGGCACGCTGCCGTGCGTGTCGGACAAGCAACTGCGCGCCGGCGTCAGCGTACGGCTTTAGCGGCCGGTTCGAGCGATCCACTCCGAGCCGTTTCCAACATCGAATCTCGCACCGCATCGATAACCCGACCCGCATCCGCCTGTCGCTTGATCGCCAGCCGCCATTCCCCGAGCGCCCGCAGTTCGGCGCCGCCGAAATATTCCATGATGTCCGGCAGGCGGCGCACGACGCCGCGGCTGCCCCAGCAGCCGTCGTCGATTTCCGTTGGAAAGACCCACACGCGCGTCGCGACGGCATCGACCGGCAGGCCCTCCGCGCGCGCGACGGCAGCGGTCACGTCCGCGATCAGCCCGGCACGCGCGGCATCCGTGTACTGACCTTCGGGCACGGTCGGCACGATCCGGTAGATCGGCGCAGGCGCGACAGCCCCGGCGCGATACACGGCTGCCGGCCGATGGACGAAGATCCAGGTCACGTCCCGCGTGCGCGGATTGTCGGGATCGAGTCCCTCGTGACGGATCAGCGTTCCGGTCAGTTCTTCCATCAGTTGGGCTTCGGCCTGCGGTGCGAGCGCACCTTCGGGAATGTAGACGTCGATCATCGGCATGATGGTGTCCTGGTTCGGTGAGGATGGCGTCGCTCCGATGCCGGGCGACGTGAATCCAGTGTACGAACCGCATGCCGGCGCGCGGAGTGGCGAAACTGCCATTCGACGATGCCATTTCCGACACCGCACCCGACGACGGTTGCGCGCGCTTATCGCGTGAAGCGACGGCGATACTCGCCGGGGGAGATGCCGGTCTCGCGCTTGAACAGTTGCCGGAAGCCGCTGATGTCCATATAGCCGACGCGCTCGCAGACGGTGTCGATCGCGAGCGTCGTTTCCGCGAGCAGCCGCTTCGCGACTTCGATCCTGAGCGTCTGCAGATACCTGAGCGGCGGCGCGCCCACGGCGTCCCTGAAACGGCGATGGAGCGTGCGTTCGCTCATCGCGACGTGATCGCTCAGCCGGGCGAGGCTGAACGGCTCGCGCAGGTGCTTTTCCATCCAGCGTTGGGCGCGTGCAATGGCCGCATCGTCGTGCCCGTCATGCCCCATCCGGCCGAGATCGATGAATGAATCCTGCGACACGCGGTTCACGTCGATCAGCATGACCTTGGCGACGGCCGCGGCAAGGCGCGCGTTCGCGAGTTTGTCGACGACCCGCAACGCGAGATTCTGATACGACGTGATGGCGCCGCCGCACAATATGCCGTCCTGTTCGGTCAGGACGTCCGACGCGCGCAATGCCACGTCCGGATAGCGTACGCGGAAGCTCGATGCTTTCGACCAGTGCGTCGTGGCGACGCGGCCGTCGAGCAGCCCGGCTTCCGCGAGCAGGAACGCGCCCGTGCAGTACGTCGCGATCAGTGTGCCGCGCGCATGTTGCCGGCGCAGCGCGTCGAACAGCGGCGCGAGTGACGCGGGCCGGGCGAGCAGCCGCTCGAGATCGGCGACGAACGGAGCGGTGAGCCAGATCGCATCGGCGGTGCCGTGACCGTCGATCGTGCCGTCGACCGCGGCGGCCTGGCCGGAAGCCGTGCGCACCGGCTTGCCGTCGATCGATTCGATGCGCCAGCGAAACGGGGCCTGCGGCCGGCCGTTACGTAATGACGGGGCGAGATGATTGGCTGCCGTGAAGATGTCGGTCGGCGCGGCGATGCCAGACGCAAGGGCATGGTCGACAGCCCAGATCCGGATGAGTGGCATGGGTGGCGGGAATGGCCATGGACAGGGTCGATCCTACCATCGGTGCCACGCGGTCATGGAGGCGGTTGCAGGCGCGCGATGCGCCGGCTCGCGGCGTGCGCGGCAGTCGGGCTTTCCGCTCGCATCGTCGGTAGGGGGGCAGGGATGGCACGGAACGCGTCGCTGAAAGCGACAAGGCCGCCCGGCGCTGAAGCGCACGGGCGGCCTTGCCGGTCAGGCGAGTGCGTTGTGGCTCAGCACTCGCCCTTCTTCGCGTGCCCCGGCGGGCAGTGATAGCCGCGGCGATCCGGGCCGTGTTCGCGGTCGCGATAACGCTGGTGATCTTCCCATTCGCGGCGTTCCCAGTAGCGGTGGCCGTCCCAGTAGCGGTCGCCGTGCCAGCCGACGATGACCGCGGGTGCCGGGGCGACTACGACGGGTGCGGGCGCGACGACGACCGGTGCGGGCGTGCCGATGTTGACGTCGACGTTGACGGCGTGGGCGAGGCCGGACAGCGAAAGGCCGAGGCCGGCGAAGGCAAGGGCGATCAGCGAGCGTTGCATGTTCTTTTCCGTGATGTCGTTGTGAAAGGCCGGCGCGACGCGATGGAAGCGAGGGGGGATCGTTCCACCGGGGGAAACGCCGCACCGACACATGCAGTGTGCTGGTGCGCGACGGAAAACGCGAGGTGGGTTTGTTACGGCGGATTGGCGGCCGGCAGGGGCAGGGTACAGGCGCCGGGTCGCGTCATTTGACAATGGCGGCCCGCGTTTGCGGATGATTGCGCGCGTCGCGCGGCACCGGCCTCGCGAATTTGACATTCGACGGCGAACGGCGCGCCAGGCGCGATTAATGGCGCGTTACAAAGTGACACGCGGCAGGTGGCGGGATCGCCACGCCTGCCGCGCGGAAAGCGGGATGCCGGCCCTCGGGCCGGCGGTCTTCATCGACCGGTTACAGGTAGAACATCCGGTCTTCTTCGGGGCGCGGCGGATGGCCATCGTCGTCCGAACCTTCTTCCTCGCCGCTGTCCTCGTAGAACGCGAGCACGGCGTCGAGCACCTGGTCGGGATCGTCGATCACCTGCATCAGGTTCATGTCTTCCGGATTGATGAGGCCCATCGGGATCAGCTGGTCGCGGAACCATTGCAGCAGCCCCTTCCAGAACTCGCTGCCGACGAGGATGATCGGCACGAGGCGCGACTTCTTCGTCTGGATCAGCGTGAGCACTTCCGACAGCTCGTCGAGCGTGCCGAAGCCGCCCGGCATCACGATCACCGCATCCGAATTCTTCACGAACGTGACCTTGCGCGTGAAGAAGTGGCGGAAGCGCAGCGAGATGTCCTGGTAGTGGTTGCCGGCCTGTTCGTGCGGCAGCTCGATGTTCAGGCCGACCGACGGCGCCTTGCCGGCGTGCGCGCCCTTGTTCGCGGCTTCCATGATGCCGGGGCCGCCGCCGGAGATCACGGCGAAGCCTGCATCGGACAGCTTGCGCGCGATCTGCGCGGCCAGCTTGTAGTGCGGCGTATCGGGTTTGAGGCGGGCAGAACCGTAGATGCTGACGGCCGGGCGGATCTCCGACAGGTACTCGGTCGCCTCGATAAACTCTGCCATAATCGTGAACATCTGCCACGATGCGCGGGCCTTCTTGGCTGTCGCGCGCTCTTGATCTGCGAGCGAACGCAGACTCGGAATCACTTTTCTCTTGTTCATAATGCCTGAAGAACGAAATCTGGAAGGTAAGACCCTGCTATTGGTTGACGGTTCGAGCTATCTGTATCGGGCTTACCATGCGATGCCTGATTTGCGTGGCCCTGGCGGGGAGCCGACCGGAGCGCTCTACGGAATCATCAACATGCTGCGCCGTATGCGCAAGGAAGTCAGTGCAGAGTATAGCGCTTGCGTGTTCGATGCAAAGGGCAAGACGTTCCGTGACGACCTTTATGCCGACTATAAGGCAAACCGTCCGTCGATGCCGCCCGATCTTGCGTTGCAGGTCGAGCCGATCCACGGCGCCGTGCGTGCGCTCGGCTGGCCGCTGCTGATGGTCGAAGGCGTCGAGGCCGACGACGTGATCGGCACGCTCGCGCGCGAAGCCGAGCGGCACGGGATGAACGTGATCGTGTCGACGGGCGACAAGGATCTCGCACAGCTCGTGACCGACCGCGTCACGCTCGTCAACACGATGACCAACGAGACGCTCGATCGCGACGGCGTGATCGCGAAGTTCGGCGTACCGCCCGAGCGCATCATCGATTACCTCGCGCTGATCGGCGACACCGTCGACAACGTGCCGGGCGTCGAGAAGTGCGGGCCGAAGACAGCCGTGAAATGGCTGGCCCAATACGACAGCCTCGACGGCGTGATCGAGCATGCGGGCGACATCAAGGGCGTGGTGGGCGACAACCTGCGTCGCGCGCTCGACTTCCTGCCGCTCGGCCGCAAGCTCGTGACCGTCGAGACGGCCTGCGATCTCGCGCCGCACCTCGAATCGATCGAAGCGTCGTTGAAGACGGACGGCGAAGCCCGCGACCTGATGCGCGACATCTTCGCGCGCTATGGCTTCAAGACCTGGCTGCGCGAAGTCGACAGCGCGCCGCCCGAAGGCGGCGGCGCCGATGCGCCGGAAGGCGAGCCTGCACCGGTGGTGGCGGCCGACATCGTGCGCGAATACGACACGATCCAGACCTGGGAGCAGTTCGACGCGTGGTTCGCGAAGATCGATGCGGCCGCATTGACCGCGTTCGACACCGAGACGACTGCGCTCGACCCGATGCTCGCGCGGCTCGTCGGCCTGTCGTTTTCGGTCGAGCCGGGCAAGGCCGCGTACCTGCCGGTCGCACACCGCGGCCCCGACATGCCCGAGCAACTGCCGATCGACGAGGTGCTTGCGCGCCTGAAGCCGTGGCTCGAATCGGCCGATCGCAAGAAGGTCGGCCAGCACCTGAAATACGACGCGCAGGTGCTCGCGAACTACGACATCGAACTGAACGGCATCGAGCACGACACGCTGCTCGAATCGTACGTCGTCGAATCGCACCGCACGCACGACATGGACAGCCTCGCGCTGCGCCATCTGGGCGTCAAGACGATCAAGTACGAAGACGTGGCCGGCAAGGGCGCGAAGCAGATCGGTTTCGACGAAGTGGCGCTTGCGGAGGCCGCCGCATACGCGGCCGAAGATGCGGACATCACGCTGCAGCTGCATCACGCGCTGTATCCGCAGGTTGCACGCGAACCGGGCCTCGAGCGCGTGTATCGCGAGATCGAAATGCCCGTGTCGCTCGTGCTGCGCAAGATGGAACGCACGGGCGTGCTGATCGACGATGCGCGCCTGCAGGCGCAGAGCACCGAAATCGCGACGCGCCTGATCGAGCTCGAAGCGCAGGCGTACGAACTGGCCGGCGGCGAATTCAATCTCGGCTCGCCGAAGCAGATCGGGCAGATCTTCTTCGAGAAGCTGCAGCTGCCGGTCGTGAAAAAGACGCCGAGCGGCGCGCCGTCGACCGACGAGGAAGTGCTGCAGAAACTGGCCGAGGACTACCCGCTGCCGAAGCTGTTGCTCGAGCATCGCGGGCTGTCGAAGCTGAAGTCGACCTATACCGACAAGCTGCCGCGCATGGTGAATCCTTCGACGGGCCGCGTGCATACGAACTACGCGCAGGCCGTCGCGGTCACGGGCCGTCTCGCGTCGAACGACCCCAATCTTCAGAACATTCCGGTGCGCACGGCCGAGGGCCGGCGGATCCGCGAGGCGTTCATCGCGTCGCCGGGCCACCGGATCGTGTCGGCCGATTATTCGCAGATCGAACTGCGGATCATGGCGCATATCTCGGGCGACGCGTCGCTGCTGCGCGCGTTCTCGCAGGGCGAGGACATTCACCGCGCGACGGCCGCCGAGGTGTTCGGCGTGACGCCGCTGGAGGTCAATTCCGACCAGCGCCGGATCGCGAAGGTGATCAACTTCGGGCTCATCTACGGGATGAGCGCGTTCGGCCTCGCGTCGAACCTCGGCATTACGCGCGATGCGGCGAAGCTCTATATTGACCGCTATTTCGCCCGTTATCCGGGCGTCGCGCAGTACATGGAAGACACGCGCTCGGCGGCGAAGGAGAAGGGCTACGTCGAAACCGTTTTCGGTCGCCGCCTGTGGCTGCCCGAGATCAACGGCGGCAACGGCCCGCGCCGCCAGGCAGCCGAGCGCGCGGCAATCAACGCGCCGATGCAGGGCACGGCGGCCGACCTGATCAAGCTGTCGATGATCGCGGTGGACGACTGGCTCACGCGCGACAAGCTCGCGTCGCGGATGATCATGCAGGTGCACGATGAACTGGTGCTCGAGGTGCCCGACGAGGAACTGTCGCTGGTGCGCGAGAAACTCCCGGAAATGATGTGCGGCGTCGCGAAGCTCAAGGTGCCGCTCGTCGCCGAAGTGGGGGCCGGCGCGAACTGGGAAGAGGCACACTGACGCACCGCCACGCGGTTCCCGATTCCTGCGGCATATTGTTGCAGGGATGCTGAATATCGAGATGGTTTGCTTGTGGTCAACGCGCAAGCTCCCGGACAATGCATGTCATGGACACGGGGGCTTGCGCACCCCGCGTTCCCGGGGCGGTTGCATCGAAGTGCTTCGAACTGCACATCGATGATGTCCGAACCGGTTAATCCAACGGGTGGCGCGAATGCATCGCGTTCGCGCTGTCCGGCGGCAGCAGTGTCGAATCGCAAAGGGGGAACAGATGCATCGGATCATCATCGTAGGCGGAGGCGCGGGCGGCCTTGAACTGGCGACGCGGCTCGGCGACCGTTACGGCGCGCGCGGCAATCGTCCCGCGCGTGCGCTTGTCACGCTCGTCGACCGCAATCCGACCCACATCTGGAAACCGCTGCTGCATGAGGTCGCGGCCGGCAGCATGGATCCGTTCACGCAGGAGCTCGAATATGCGGCGCAGGCGCGCTGGCATGGCTTCGAATTCCAGCAGGGCGAGCTGACCGGGCTCGACCGCGCGGCGAAACGCTTGACGCTGTCACCCATCAACGACAGCGACGGCGAGGAACTGTTGCCGGCGCGCGAGCTGGAATACGACACGCTCGTGATCGCGATCGGCAGCACGACCCACTTCTTCGGCGTGCAGGGCGCGTCGGAAAACGCGATCGCGCTCGATACGGTCGGCGAGGCCGAGCGTTTCCGCAAGCGGCTGATCGCCGCGTGCATGCGTGCGGAACATCAGGCGCCAGCGCCGACCGCGCCGGGCGAGGCGGCCGAGCCGCGCATCCAGGTCGTGATCGTCGGTGGCGGCGCGACGGGCGTCGAGTTGTCCGCCGAGTTGCGCAACACCGCGCAGGTGTTGTCGGCCTACGGGCTGCACAAGCTCGACCCGCGGCACGACGTCGGCATCGTGCTGATCGAATCGGGGCCGCGAATTCTCCCGGCGTTGCCGGAGCGCGTGTCGTCGGCGACGGCCGAACTGCTCGAAAAGATCGGCGTGCGGCTGATGCTTGCCGAGCGCGTGACCGAGGTGGCGCCCGGCGCCGTTCATACGGCGAGCGGCAAGACGGTGCGCGCCGATCTGACGGTCTGGGCCGCGGGCATCAAGGCGCCGTCCGTGCTCGCCAATCTCGATGGCCTCCAGGTCAACAAGCTCGGCCAGCTTGACGTGCGCCGCACGCTGCAGACCTTTACCGACGACAACGTGTTCGCGCTCGGCGATTGTGCGGCATGCGCATGGCCCGGCAACGAGCGCAACGTGCCGCCGCGCGCGCAGGCTGCGCATCAGCAGGCGAGCTTCCTGCTGAAGGCAATCGGCTGTCGGCTCGACGGGCGCCCGCTGCCCGAATTCACCTATCGCGACCTCGGCTCGCTCGTGTCGCTCGGCCACTTCAGCGCGGTCGGCAACCTGATGGGTGGGCTGATCGGCGGCAACATGCTGATCGAAGGGCTGTTCGCGCGCTTCATGTACATGTCGCTGTACCGGATGCACATCGCCGCGCTGCACGGCTATCCGCGCATGATGCTCGACACGGTTGCGCACTGGCTGCGGCGCACGACGCTGCCGCGCGTCAAGTTGCACTGAGCGCGCGTTCGCGCGGGAAGCGGGCGGGGAGCGCACGTCGTGCGTCGTCCCTGCCCGTCTTTTTTTTGCGTGCTGCCGTGCCGGCATGTGGCGGGCAACATCGACCGCGTGTTTTCCGTTTCAATTCGCCACCATCCGATCGCGCGACGGCGATCGACATGCGGCTTGTTGCATCGCGATTCGATGGGGCGCCTGCGGTTTTTGCGCGGCGATCGACGTGTCGAAGCAACGCGCCGTAATCGAGTCTTACATATCCGACAGTTGACGTGACAACGGATTATTGGGCATCTTGTCCGGGTTTCCGTTTGCGGCGGGGTGCCAACCGCCGCGACATCCGCGCCGCATGCCGGCGCGATGCCACGTCATGCCGTATCCGCGATCGTGACGGCGGCGCCCAATCGAGGAGTGCATTCATGTTGAAACCCGAAGTCGACAGCCTGGTTCCCCACGTTCCGTTCTCGCGCCGCAAGTTCATGCAGGCCGCGCTGGGCGGTGCCTTCGCAGCGGCGGTGCTGCCCGTGTCGGCGCAAACGGTCACGACCGACAGCGAAGGGCTGGACGTCGACACCGTCGAGATCCGCTCGGGAGACGCGAGCGTGCCCGCGTATCGCGCGCAGCCGAAGGACAAGACGAACCTGCCGGTCGTCATCGTGATTCACGAGATTTTCGGCGTGCACGCGCACATCGCCGACGTCTGCCGCCGCTTCGCGAAGCTCGGTTATCTCGCCATCGCGCCCGACCTGTTCGTGCGGCAGGGCAATGCGGCGAAGTATCCGACGATCAAGGATCTGTCCGAGCACATCATCAGCAAGGTACCGGACCGGCAGGTGACCGAGGATCTCGATGCGACCGTCGCGTGGGCCGGCAAGAACGGCGGCGACCTGTCGCGTCTCGGCGTGGTCGGGTTCTGCTGGGGCGGCCGTCAGAGCTGGCTGTATGCCGAGCACAACCCGCACGTGCGTGCGGCCGTTGCATGGTACGGGTTCGTCGAAGGCAAGACCGACGAGATGACGCCGTTCAACCCGGTCGATCATGCATCGTTGCTGAAGGTGCCCGTGCTCGGGCTCTATGGCGAGAAGGACGCGAACATCACGCAGGCATCGCTCGCGGACATGCGCAAGGCGATTCAGGCGAGCGATTCGAAGCTCGCGCGCGAATCGGAGATCGTCGTGTATCCGGATGCCGGCCACGCGTTCTTTGCCGATTACCGGCCGAGCTATGTGAAGGCCGATGCGGAGGAGAGTTGGAAGCGCGCGATCGCGTGGTTCCACAAGTACGGCGTGATGTAAACGGCAAGCGGCGGCACATGCCGCCGCTGCGTTGTGGCCGCGCTTACGGTGTCGGGCCGGTTGCGATCGGTCGCGACGGATCGGCGCTCCATTCGCTCCACGAGCCCGGATACAGCGACGCGCCGTGCAGGCCCGCCACCTCCAGTGCAAGCGCATTGTGGCAGGCGGTGACGCCGGAGCCGCATTGCAGGATCACGCGGTTCGGTTCGGTGCCCGCCAGCACCGCGGAAAACGCTTCGCGCAGTTCATGGCCGGTCTTGAAGCGGCCGTCCGCGGCGAGGTTGTCCTTGAAGAAGCGGTTGCGCGCACCGGGGATGTGGCCGCCCACACGATCGATCGTTTCGTTTTCGCCGCGGTAGCGGTCGGGTGCGCGTGCATCGATCACGACGCGCGTGGGTGTGCTCACGTTGGCGAGCACGGCTGCCGCGTCGACCGTCGATTCGAGCGGCGCCGCCGCGCGGAAATCGCCGGCGGCCGGGTGCGGCACGTCTGGCGCCAGAGGCTGGCCGGCTGCTTCCCAGGCCTGCAGGCCGCCGTCGAGCACGGCGACCGAATCGTGGCCGAGCCAGCGCAGCAGCCACCACAGGCGCGCCGCATAGGCGCCGCCCTGCGCGTCGTACGCGACGACTTGCTGGCCCTGCTTGAGGCCTCGGCTCGCGAGCAGCGTGGCGAGTGCGTCGCGGGTCGGCAGCGGATGGCGGCCGTTGGTGCCCGTCTTGCGGCCCGACAGGTCGCGGTCGAGATGAAGATACTGTGCGCCGGGGATATGGCCGGCCGCATACGCGGCTTCGCCGGCGGCGGGATCGACGAGATCGAAGCGGCAATCGAACAGTGCGACGCTGCCGGGCGCCGCCGCCAGGCGCTCGGCGAGATTGGCGGCGGAAATGAGCGTGGTGTAGTGGGTGTGTGGCATGACGGCTCCCTGGAGTGCGAATGGCCTGACATTCCAAGTCTAAACAAAAAAAGACGGGCCGAAGCCCGTCTTTTCGTCTGCCGGATGCCGTGCGGCGTCAAAGCGCCGCACCGGCTGTCAGATGTCGCCGAGGTGGCGGCGCAGGAACTCGTGGAAGTGCTGCATGCCGTCTTCCATCGGGCTCTGGTACGGGCCGACCTGCGACTCGCCGCGTGCCATCAGCGCACGGCGGCCTGCGTCCATCCGCATCGCGATCTCGTCGTCCTCGACGGCCGTTTCCATATAGGCGGCGCGTTCCGCCTCGACGAATTCGCGTTCGAACAGCGCGATTTCCTCGGGGTAATAGAACTCGACGATGTTGGTCGTCTTTTGCGGGCCTTGCGGGATCAGCCACGACACGACGAGCACGTGCGGATACCACTCGATCATCAGGCCCGGGTAGTAGACCATCCAGATCGCGCCGAACTCCGGCGGCACGCCGTTGCGGAACTTGAGCACCTGCTCGTGCCATTTCTGGTAAGTCGCGCTGCCAGGTTTAGCGAGGGCGTTGTGCACGCCGACCGTCTGCACGCTGTACCAGTCGCCGAACTCCCACTTGAGGTCGTCGCACGACACGAAGCTGCCGAGGCCCGGATGGAACGGGACGACATGGTAATCCTCGAGGTAGACCTCGATGAACGTCTTCCAGTTGTAATCGCACTCGTGCACTTCGACGTGATCGAAGTGGTATTCGGAGAAGTCGAAGTGATGCTTCGTGCCGAGATGGGCGAGATCGCGCGCGACATTCCGGCCTTCGGCTTCGAACAGCAGCCCCTGCCAGTTCTGCAGCGGGCTCTTGCCGAGGTTCAGGCACGGCTTGTCGGGGAAGTGCGGCGCGCCGAGCAACTGGCCTTCCAGGTCGTACGTCCAGCGGTGTAGCGGGCACACGATGTTCTGCGTATGGCCGCGCCCGTTGAGCATGATCGCCTGCCGGTGGCGGCAGACGTTCGACAGCAGTTCGATCTGGTTCGCGGGGTTGCGGACCAGCACGCGACCTTCCTTCTCGGACGGCAGCGCAAAATAATCCCCCGCCTCGGGCACCATCAACTCGTGCCCGACGTAACGAGGTCCTTTCTTGAAGAGGGTTTCGATCTCGCGCTCGAGTAGCGCCTCATCGAAGTATGCAGTGACTGGAAGCTGGCTGTGGGCCGACTTCAACTGAAGCGCATCGCTCAGATTGGACATTCCCACTCCCGGTGTTAGCGTGAAAGCAGTGAACAACCCAACCATCGAAAAATCGATTTAGGGAAACGGGGAATTATACCCGGTTCGCCTCGCAAGGCTAGGATTAAGTGCCTGATTTGTGTCAATTTTTTGTCGGGCGACCGCCGAAAGGCGCACACTGTGCATCGTAGATGGGGCCGGAATTGTGCGCGGGCGCCCACGACGGCAGGTCGGAAAATTCTCTTTTGCCGTAGAATGTCCGACTTGTTTTGAAATTTGACACCCTCGTCCATGGCGAAAACCGCATCCCCAGGCGCCACGCCGCCCGGCAATGGCACCGAACCGTTGCCGGACAATTATGAGATGGCGCTCGCGGAGCTCGAGACGCTGGTTGCCCGGATGGAAGGCGGCGCGTTGAGCCTCGAGGATTCGCTGTCGGCGTATCGCCGCGGCGCGACCCTCGTTGCGTTTTGCCAACAGCAGCTTGAGAAAGTGGAACAGCAGGTTCGCGTGCTCGACGGCGCGACGCTGAAGCCGCTTTCGTCCGGAACGGCCGCCACGGACGGCGAAGACGACGATCTATGACATTCGAACAATGGATGCGGTCCGTGCTTGACCGTGTCGAGGACGCACTCGGCCACTATTTGCCCGCTGAAACCGCGGTGCCGGTGAAACTCCACGAGGCGATGCGCTATGCGGTCCTCGGCGGCGGCAAACGCGTTCGCCCGCTGCTGTGCCATGCAGCAGGCGAACTGACCGGCGCGACGGAAGCGGCGCGCAATGCGGCGGCGGCGGCACTGGAGATGATCCATGTCTACTCGCTCGTGCACGACGACATGCCGTGCATGGACGACGATGCACTGCGTCGCGGCAAGCCGACCGTGCACGTGCAGTACGACGAGCCGACGGCACTGCTGGTCGGCGACGCGCTGCAGTCGCAGGCGTTCGTTGCGCTGACCGACGCCGCTGCGCTGTCGCCGGTGCAGCAGGCCGCGCTCGTGCGCGAGCTGGCGCTGGCGAGCGGCTCGATCGGCATGGCCGGCGGGCAGGCGATCGACCTGGCGAGCGTCGGCCTCAAGCTGACGCGCGAGCAGCTCGAGACGATGCACCGGATGAAGACGGGCGCACTGCTGCGCGCGGCCGTGCGGATGGGCGCGCTGGCCGGCGAGACGCCGTCGGCGGAAACGATGGCGGCGCTCGATGTGTATGCAGGGGCCGTGGGTCTGGCCTTCCAGGTCGTCGACGACATTCTCGACGTCACGACCGATTCGGCGACGCTCGGCAAGACGGCCGGCAAGGATGCGGCGAACGACAAGCCGACCTACGTATCGATCCTCGGCCTCGAGGCGTCGCGCGAGCTCGCAGCACAGCTGCGCGCCGAAGCGCACGACGCGCTGAAACCGTTCGGCGCACGCGCTCAGCGTCTCGCCGAACTTGCCGACCTGGTAGTGAACCGGGTCAGCTGACGCGAAAGCCCGCCGCCGCGCACATGCTACGGTGCGTGCAACAGAATGCGGGCGCGTTTGATTTCCTACAATGGAACGACGATGTACGACTTGCTGAAAACCATCGACGACCCGGCGGACTTGCGCCGCCTCGATCGTCGCCAACTTCAACCGCTCGCGGATGAACTGCGCGCGTTCGTGCTCGACAGTGTGTCGAAGACGGGCGGCCATCTGTCGTCCAACCTCGGGACGGTCGAGCTGACGATCGCGTTGCACTACGTGTTCAACACGCCGAACGATCGCATCGTCTGGGACGTGGGGCACCAGACCTACCCGCACAAGATCCTGACGGGGCGTCGCGACCAGATGCATTCGCTGCGTCAGCAGGACGGCATCTCGGGTTTCCCGCGCCGTTCGGAGTCGGAATACGACACGTTCGGCACCGCGCACTCGAGCACGTCGATCTCGGCCGCGCTCGGCATGGCGATCGGCAGCCAGCTGAACGGCGACGACCGCTTCTCGATCGCCGTGATCGGCGACGGCGCGATGACCGCCGGCATGGCGTTCGAGGCGATGAACAACGCGGGCGTGTCGGAAGACGCGAAAGTGCTCGTGATCCTCAACGACAACGACATGTCGATCTCGCCGCCGGTCGGTGCGCTGAATCGCCATCTCGCACGCCTGATGTCGGGCCGCTTCTACGCGGCTGCGCGCGCGGGCGTCGAGCGCGTGCTGAGCGTTGCGCCGCCGGTGCTCGAACTCGCACGCAAGCTCGAGGAGCACGCGAAGGGCATGGTCGTGCCGGCCACGTTGTTCGAAGAGTTCGGCTTCAACTACATCGGCCCGATCGACGGTCACGATCTCGATTCGCTGATCCCGACGCTGCAGAACATCCGCGAACTGCGCGGCCCGCAGTTCCTGCACGTGGTGACGAAGAAAGGCCAGGGCTACAAGCTCGCCGAAGCCGATCCCGTGCTCTACCACGGCCCGGGCAAGTTCAATCCGGCCGAAGGCATCAAGCCGTCCGCCACGCCCGCGAAGAAGACGTACACGCAGGTGTTCGGCGAGTGGCTGTGCGATGAAGCCGAGCGCGACACGCGCGTCGTCGGCATCACGCCCGCGATGCGCGAAGGCTCGGGCATGGTCGAGTTCGAGAAGCGCTTCAAGGATCGCTACTACGACGTCGGCATCGCCGAGCAGCACGCGGTGACGTTCGCCGGCGGCCTCGCGACCGAAGGGCTCAAGCCGGTCGTCGCGATTTACTCGACGTTCCTGCAACGTGCGTACGATCAGCTGATCCACGACGTCGCGCTGCAGAACCTGCCGGTCGTGTTCGCGATCGACCGCGCGGGCCTCGTCGGCGCGGACGGCGCGACGCATGCGGGCGCGTACGATCTCGCGTTCATGCGCTGCATTCCGAACATGACGATCATGGCCGCATCCGACGAGAACGAATGCCGCCAGATGCTGCACACGGCGCTGCAACAGCCGAACCCGACCGCGGTGCGTTATCCGCGCGGCGCGGGTACGGGCGTGGCGACGGTGAAGGAGTTCACGGAGATCCCGCTCGGCAAGGGTGAAGTGCGTCGCCACACGTCGCAGCCGGAAGGCAAGCGCGTCGCGATCCTCGCGTTCGGCACGATGGTCGCACCGTCGCTTGCCGCCGCCGAGGAACTCGATGCAACCGTCGCGAACATGCGCTTCGTGAAGCCGGTCGACGCGGCGCTCGTGCGTGAACTCGCCGAGACGCACGACTACCTCGTCACGGTCGAGGAAGGCTGCGTGATGGGCGGCGCGGGCTCGGTCTGCGTGGAAGCCCTGATGGAGAGTGGGGTTATCCGACCCGTACTACAATTGGGCCTCCCTGACCTGTTCATCGATCACGGCGACCCCGCGAAGCTGCTGTCGCAATGCGGCCTCGACGGCGCGGGTATCGCGAAATCGATTCGCGAACGCTTTCTGAATCCGGCGGCCGATGTCGCCGGTCAGGCGAAGCGCGTCGCATAAGCTGGCGCCGCCTGCGGGCGGTGCCGGTGCGACTGGCGCGACCGGTCTTCATTGATGCGGAAAACATGGGCCTGCGGGCCCATGTTGCTTTTCCGGCTGCCGCATGACGCGGCGTGCGCGTCATCGAACGCGCGGCTTACAAGGATTGAACAAGATGAACCAGATGAATCCCGCCTTCGTGATGCCCGACGTGCAGAGCACGGTGGATACCCGCCAGATTCCGATTCAGCGCGTGGGCGTGAAGGCGGTCCGGCATCCGTTGACGGTGTGTACCGAAGGTGGCGACGTGCAGCCGACCGTCGGTGTCTGGAATCTCGACGTCCGCCTGCCGGCCGACCAGAAGGGTACGCACATGTCGCGCTTCGTCGCGCTGCTCGAAGAGAATCGCGCACCGCTGACGGTCGAGCGTTTTCGCGCGATGCTCGCGTCGATGCTCGAGAAGCTGGAAGCCGAGGCGGGCCGCATCGAGGTCACGTTCCCGTACTTCGTGAACAAGACGGCGCCGGTGTCGGGTGTGCAGAGCCTGCTCGACTATGAAGTGACGCTCGCGGGCGAAAGCCGCAACGGCGACACGCGCCTGTTCCTCAAGGTGCTCGTGCCGGTGACGAGCCTGTGCCCGTGCTCGAAGAAGATCTCGCAATACGGCGCGCACAACCAGCGCTCGCACGTGACGATCGACGCGGAGCTCGCGGCCGACCTGCCGGTCGAGGCGCTGATCCGCATCGCGGAGGAAGAAGCGTCGTGCGAGCTGTGGGGCCTGTTGAAGCGTCCGGACGAGAAGTTCGTCACCGAGCGCGCATACGAGAACCCGAAGTTCGTCGAGGATCTCGTGCGCGACGTCGCGCAGCGTCTCGACGCGGACGAGCGCGTGGTCGCGTATGTGCTCGAAGCCGAGAACTTCGAGTCGATCCACAATCACAGCGCGTATGCGCTGATCGAACGCGACAAGCGGCAGGCGGCATAACGCTGCGTCGTTTTGCCGCGCCGATGAAAAAGGCCGCTCGTATGAGCGGCCTTTTCGTTTGTCGGTGTGGCGTTGTGTCGCGGGGCGTCGCTCAGCGTGCGAGCGACGCGAGATCCCAGCGCGGCTTCACCGTGAAGGCGTAGTCGGCATTCGCCTGCTCGGGCCAGCGGTCGAGCCGCAATGCGCCCGCGAGCGCGATCATCGCGCCGTTGTCGGTGCAGAGCGCGAGGTCGGGGTAGTGCACGTCGAAACCGCGCTTGGTCGCGGCGGCCGACAGCGCGGCGCGCAACTGGCGGTTCGCGCCGACACCGCCCGCGACCACGAGGCGCTTGAGCTTCGTTTTCTTCAGCGCGGCGAGCGACTTCGCGACGAGCACGTCGACGGCCGCGTCGACGAAGCCGCGCGCGAGGTCGGCCGTTGCGCGTTCGAGCGCAACGCCCTCCAGCTTCGCCGCTTCGAACTTCTTCATCTGCGTGAGCACGGCCGTCTTCAGGCCGCTGAAGCTGAAGTCGAGATCGCCCGAATGCAGCATCGGGCGCGGCAGCACGACCGCACCCGGCGTGCCGGTTTCGGCGAGCTTCGAGACTTCCGGGCCGCCCGGGTAGCCGAGGCCGATCAGCTTGGCCGTCTTGTCGAACGCTTCGCCGGCCGCGTCGTCGAGTGTTTCGCCGAGCGTCTCGTACACGCCGACGTCGGTCACGCGCATCAGTTGCGTGTGGCCGCCCGACACCAGCAGGGCGACGAACGGGAACGGCGGCGGCTCGTCGACGAGCAGCGGCGACAGCAGGTGGCCTTCGAGGTGGTGGATGCCGACGGTCGGCTTGTTCCAGGCAAGCGCGAGCGCATTCGCGATGCTCGCGCCGACCAGCAGCGCGCCGGCGAGGCCGGGGCCCTGGGTGAACGCGATCGCGTCGATGTCGTCGCGGCGCGTGCCGCTTTGCGCCATCACTTCCTCGAGCAGCGGCAGCGCGCGGCGGATGTGGTCGCGCGACGCGAGCTCGGGCACGACGCCGCCGTACTCGCGGTGCATCGCGATCTGCGAATGGAGCGCGTGCGCGAGCAGGCCGCGCTGCGTGTCGTAGAGCGCGAGGCCGGTTTCGTCACAGGAGCTTTCGATGCCGAGAACGAGCATGGGTGCGGGCAGGGCGCGCCGTATCGAGCGCGCCGCAGGAAGGTCAACGTAACCGGAAATTATAGCAGGCGGGGGCAGGTCGCCGCCGCAGGCAGCCCCGGGCCGGAGGCCGGGCGGGTACAATCCGCGCCATGGAAACCTATGACATCGCCGTGATCGGCGCGGGCGCCGCCGGGATGATGAGCGCCGCGGTTGCCGGGCAGCTCGGCCGCCGCGTCGTGCTGATCGACCACGCGCCGCGGCTCGCCGAGAAGATCCGCATCTCGGGCGGCGGCCGCTGCAACTTCACGAATCTTTACGCGGGCCCCGACAACTATCTGTCGGCGAATCCGCATTTCGCGCGCTCGGCGCTGGCGCGCTATACGCCGCGCGACTTCCTCGGGCTGCTCAAGCGCCATCATGTGACCTGGCACGAAAAGCACAAGGGCCAGCTCTTTTGCGACCACGGCAGCGACGCGATCATCGACGTGCTGAAGCACGAGTGCGACGCGGGCGGCATCGCGTGGCGCAGGCCCGTCGTCGTCGACGCGGTGCGCCACGCGCCGGCCGACGGCTTCGCGCTCGACACGCAGCAGGCGGGGACGATCGGCGCGCGCGCGCTGATCATCGCGACCGGCGGCCTGTCGATTCCGAAAATCGGCGCGACCGACTTCGGTTACCGGCTCGCCAAGCAGTTCGGCCACAAGCTGATCGACACGCGGCCCGCGCTCGTGCCGCTGACGTTCGCGCAGCAGGACTGGGAGCCGTTCGCGGCGTTGTCCGGTGTATCGCTCGAAGTGCGCGTTTCGACCGGCGACAAGAAGCGCGGCGGAGAATTCGTCGAGGACCTGTTGCTGACCCATCGCGGCCTGTCCGGGCCAGGGATCCTGCAGATTTCGAGTTACTGGCAGCCGGGCGACCCGATCCGCGTCGACCTGTTGCCGCAACGCGATACGGTGGCCGACCTGCTCGACGCGAAGCGCACGTCGAAGCGCCAGATCGGTTCGCTGCTCGCGGACTGGGTGCCGTCGCGTCTCGCGCATGCGTGGCTCGACACGCATCGCGTCGCGGCCGACGCGCGGCTCGCGGACCTGCCCGACAAGACGTTGCGCCAGATCGGCGACGCGCTGTCCGGCTGGACGCTGACGCCGAACGGCACCGAGGGCTACAAGAAAGCCGAAGTGACGAAGGGCGGGGTCGATACGCGCGACCTGTCGTCGGCGACGATGATGAGCGCGCGTGTGCCGGGGCTGTTCTTCGTCGGCGAGGCGGTGGACGTGACGGGCTGGCTCGGCGGCTACAACTTCCAGTGGGCGTGGGCGTCCGGCACGGCGGCCGGGCAGGCTGCCGCGGAGTATTCGCGTGGCGCCTGACATGCCGGGCCGACGCCGTTTTGGCGGGACCAGGCCCCGTGCCTTTGGGCAATCGCTCTGCTATACTCGGTAGTCTTTCCCTGCAAACCTTTATTCGTGTCGGATCATGACGATCATTCGCGTTAAAGAGAACGAGCCGTTCGAAGTTGCAATGCGTCGCTTCAAGCGCACGATCGAGAAGAACGGGTTGTTGACCGAACTTCGCGCGCGCGAGTTTTACGAGAAGCCGACCGCGGAGCGCAAGCGCAAGAAGGCGGCAGCGGTGAAGCGTCATTACAAGCGTATCCGCAGCCAGACGCTGCCGAAGAAGCTGTACTGAACGATTGGGCGCCGCGCGGTTCGCTGAGCGGCGCACCGGCGACTCCGCGCGATCGGGCGATCGCGGAAGATCGAGCATGATCGTGCGACCGATCAGGCGAGCCGCCGATGCCGGATTCGAGCAACCCGCTTGAGACACAGTCCCAAGCGGGTTTTTGTGTTGACGCCCGTATGGCGGGCGTCGGATTCACGTTTCCTTCCCGGGTGAAAGATGAGTTTGAAAGAGCAGATCAGCGAAGACATGAAGGCCGCGATGCGCGCGAAGGAAAGCGAGCGCCTGGCAACGATTCGCCTGCTGATGGCCGCGATCAAGCAGCGCGAAGTCGACGATCAGATCACCCTCGACGACGCGGGCATCACGGCCGTGATCGACAAGATGATCAAGCAGCGCAAGGATTCGATCAGCCAGTTCCAGGCCGCCGGCCGTGACGACCTCGTCGCGAAGGAGCAGGCGGAACTGGTCGTGCTGAGCGGCTACATGCCCGAGCAGCTGTCGGAGGCCGAGGTGGCCGCCGAAGTCCAGGCCGCGGTTGCGCAGACGGGCGCGGCGGGCCCGCAGGACATGGGCAAGGTGATGGGTGTCCTGAAGGGCAAGCTCGCCGGCCGTGCCGACATGACGGCCATTTCCGCACTGGTCAAGGCCGCGCTTTCGAAGTAACACCTGTCTCCCCGGCGCACGCGGTGCGTGCGCCGGGGTGTCGTATTGTCTTTTTTCGCTCGATCCCACGGTGATTCCGCATTCGTTCCTGCAGGATTTGCTGAACCGCGTCGATATCGTCGACGTGGTGGGCCGGTACGTGCAGCTCAAGAAGGGCGGCGCCAACTTCATGGGGCTGTGCCCGTTCCATAACGAGAAAAGCCCGTCGTTTACGGTCAGTCCGACCAAGCAGTTCTATCATTGCTTCGGCTGCGGCGCGCACGGCACGGCGATCGGCTTCCTGATGGAACACGCGGGTCTCACGTTCCCGGAAGCCGTGCAGGAGCTCGCGCAGTCGGTCGGCCTGACCGTGCCGCACGAGCCATCGATGCGTGGCGGCGGTGGGGGTGGAGGCGGCGGTGACTATCCGGCGCCGGTGTCGAAATCGGTTGCGACCGCGCTGTCCGACGCAATGACCGCTGCGTGCGACTACTACCGCAAGCAGTTGCGCGGCGCGACCGTCGCGATCCAGTACCTGAAAAACCGGGGCCTGACCGGCGAGATCGCCGCGCGCTTCGGGCTCGGCTATGCGCCGGACGGCTGGCAGAACCTCGAGGCAGCATTCCCCGACTATCGCGACGAGTCGCTCGTCGAGTCGGGGCTCGTGATCGTCAGCGAGAAGACCGATGCGCAGGGCGTCGCGCGCCGCTACGACCGGTTCCGCGAGCGGATCATGTTCCCGATCCGCAATGTGAAGGGGCAGGTGATCGGCTTCGGCGGTCGCGTGCTCGGCAGCGGCGAGCCGAAGTACCTGAACTCGCCTGAAACCCCGTTGTTCAACAAGGGGAGCGAGCTGTACGGCCTGTTCGAGGCGCGGCTCGCGATTCGCGAGCGCAAGTACGTGCTGGTCGTCGAAGGCTACATGGACGTCGTCGCGCTTGCGCAGCTCGGGTTCCCGAATGCGGTCGCGACACTCGGTACCGCGTGTACGCCGATTCACGTGCAGAAGCTGCTGCGCCAGACTGATACGGTCATTTTCAGTTTCGACGGCGATTCGGCCGGGCGGCGGGCGGCCCGGCGCGCGCTCGAGGCATGCCTGCCGCATGCCGGCGACAACCGTACGATCCGGTTCCTGTTTTTGCCGGCCGAGCACGATCCGGACAGCTACGTGCGCGAATTCGGCGCGGATGCGTTCTCCGAACAGGTCGAGCGCGCGATGCCGCTGTCGCAATTTCTGCTGAACGAAGCAATTGCCGGCAAGGCGCTCGATCAGCCGGAAGGCCGCGCGAAGGCGTTGTTCGATGCGAAGCCGATGTTGCAGGCGCTGCCCGCGAACGCGTTGCGCGCGCAGATCATGCACATGTTCGCCGACCGCCTCGATATCCCGTTCGAAGAGGTCGCGGGGCTGTCCGACGTCGATACGCGGATCGCGGCACCGCCGCGCCAGGCGCCCGCACGCAGCGAGCGGCGCCGCGTGACGGACAGCGAAAAGCGTGCGTTGCGCACGCTGGTGATGCATCCGCGCATCGCGTCGCAGCTCGACGATGAACAGATTGCGACCCTGCGTGCGTTGCCGCGCATCGGCGAGCTGTTCGCGGAGGTCGTCGACCATGCCCGCGCGCTGGGCGACGGCGCGGAGTTCCGGCTGCTTTCCGATGTCCTGCGGACGTCCTCGAATGGAGCGACTTACGAGGAAATCTTCCGCGAAATTCTGGACTATGATGAAAACGTCCGCGATTTGCTGTTACAGAATCCGGAAGACGAGACGGTGCCCGAGCGGCAGCGTGAGCAGGAACGGATCGCGGGGGAGGAGTTGCAGGCCGCGGTGCTCAAGATGCGTTACGACGCCTGCTGCGACCGGCTTGACAGGCTGGCGCGGCAATCTACCTTCACACCCGAGGAATTGGCCGAATTGACGGAATTGAACC
This sequence comes from Burkholderia reimsis, assembly GCF_003294055.1. Classification (NCBI taxonomy): domain Bacteria; kingdom Pseudomonadati; phylum Pseudomonadota; class Betaproteobacteria; order Burkholderiales; family Burkholderiaceae; genus Burkholderia; species Burkholderia reimsis. Next base: position 19,039 of record NZ_QMFZ01000054.1, on the reverse strand, counting down.
AGCAGCGAACCGACATGAAGCGTCGGCTCGGGCTGTAGGCGGCCGGGGAGCTTAGAGAGGGTTCCCCAGCGTGCTATAATATAAGGTTTCCAGCGGTTTGTTTTCCAAGCAAAGGCGAGAATCGCGATGGCAAAGACGACAGGCGGAAAGAAAGCAACAGGCAAGGGCTCGACGGAGCCGACCAAGAAGGTCACAGCGGCCAAGTCTGCTTCTTCCACCAGGACAACGTCTTCAGCCACGTCAGCCCCAGCAGGAAAAAAAACCGCGGCCGGCACTGCTCAGGCTGCGCCGGCGCCGGCAGCCAGAACACGGGCTGCCGCCAGACCCGACTCCGGGCCGGCCAAGCCGGCGGCGAAGCGGGCAAGTGCGAAAAGCGCAAGGGACACGACTGCCGCCGCGGACGAAACGGCAGTACGTACTACTCATGCACCCACGGTTCAACCGGCTGTCGTCCAGCAGCCGCGAGTCGATATAGCCGGTACGGCGAACTCCATGACCAAAAAGCTGAACGAAGTATCCGTCGAAGACGACGCAAATCAGAGCGACGAGCAGCCCGCAGCAGCAGCGGCTGCACCGGGCAAATCCAAGGTGCGCGACCGTCGCGCCAAGGAAAAGGCGCTGCTGAAGGAAGCGTTCGCGACGAGCACGCCGGGTACGGCCGAGGAGCTCGAAGAGCGCCGCGTGAAACTGCGCGCGCTGATCAAGCTCGGCAAGGAGCGCGGCTTCCTCACGTACGCCGAAATCAACGACCACCTGCCGGACAACTTCACCGAGACCGAAGCCCTCGAAGGCATCATCGGCACGTTCAACGACATGGGCGTGGCGGTCTACGAGCAGGCGCCGGACGCGGAAACGCTGCTCCTGAACGACAACGCGCCCGCCGCGTCGTCGGACGATGAAGTCGAAGAGGAAGCGGAAGTCGCGCTGTCCACCGTCGATTCGGAATTCGGCCGCACGACCGATCCGGTCCGGATGTACATGCGCGAAATGGGCACGGTCGAGCTGCTCACGCGTGAAGGCGAAATCGAGATCGCGAAGCGGATCGAGGACGGCCTGCGCCACATGGTGATGGCCATCTCCGCGTGCCCGACGACGATCGCCGACATCCTCGCGATGGCCGAACGCGTCGCGAACGAAGAGATCCGCGTCGACGAGCTCGTCGACGGCCTGCTCGATCCGAATGCTGCGGACGCCGCCGATACGGACGGCTTCTCCGCGAAGGAAGCGGAAGCCATCGAGAACGAGGACGAGGAAGCCGAAGAGGAAGAGGAAGAAGAGGAAGAGGAGGAAGATGACGGTGCCGCACAGGCATCGGCCAACGCCGCCCAGCTCGAAGCCCTCAAGCGTGCGTCGCTCGAGAAGTTCTCGCAGATCAGCGAGTGGTTCGACAAGATGCGCCGCGCGTTCGAGAAGGAAGGCTACAAGTCGAAGGCCTACCTGAAGGCGCAGGAAACGATCCAGACCGAACTGATGACGATCCGCTTCACCGCGCGTACCGTCGAACGCCTGTGCGACACGCTGCGTGCGCAGGTGGACGAAGTGCGTCAGGTCGAACGCCAGATCCTGCACATCGTCGTCGACAAGTGCGGCATGCCGCGTTCGGAATTCATCGCGCGCTTCCCGGGCAGCGAAACCGACCTCGACTGGGCCGAGAAGATCATGGCCGAAGGCCATTCGTACAGCGCGGTGCTGTCGCGTAACGTTCCGGCGATCCGCGAACAGCAGCAGCGCCTGCTCGACCTGCAGGCGCGTGTCGTGCTGCCGCTGAAGGACCTGAAGGAAACCAACCGCCAGATGGCGGCCGGCGAACTGAAGGCGCGCCAGGCGAAGCGTGAAATGACCGAGGCCAACCTGCGTCTCGTGATCTCGATCGCGAAGAAGTACACGAACCGCGGCCTGCAGTTCCTCGACCTGATCCAGGAAGGCAACATCGGCCTGATGAAGGCGGTGGACAAGTTCGAATACCGGCGCGGCTACAAGTTCTCGACCTATGCGACGTGGTGGATCCGCCAGGCCATCACGCGCTCGATCGCGGACCAGGCGCGCACGATCCGTATTCCGGTTCACATGATCGAGACGATCAACAAGATGAACCGCATCTCTCGGCAGATCCTGCAGGAAACCGGTCTCGAGCCGGATCCGGCAACGCTCGCCGAGAAGATGGAGATGCCGGAAGACAAGATCCGCAAGATCATGAAGATCGCGAAGGAGCCGATCTCGATGGAAACGCCGATCGGTGACGACGACGATTCCCATCTCGGCGACTTCATCGAGGACACCAACACGGTCGCGCCGGCGGATGCCGCGCTGCATGCGAGCATGCGCGACGTCGTGAAGGACGTGCTCGATTCGCTGACGCCGCGCGAGGCGAAGGTGCTGCGGATGCGCTTCGGTATCGAGATGAGCACCGATCACACGCTCGAGGAAGTCGGCAAGCAGTTCGACGTCACGCGTGAACGGATCCGTCAGATCGAGGCCAAGGCGCTGCGCAAGCTGCGTCACCCGAGCCGTTCCGACAAGCTGAAGTCGTTCCTCGAAGGGAACTGATTTCCAGCGTCTCTCCTGCGAACGCCGCCGGTATCCGCGTGATGCCGGTGGCGTTTGTCTCCTTTGTTGTTACAATGCCGGCCCGGCTTCTTTGCCGGGGCAGCGTGTGACACGCTTCGATTTTTTTCAGGGCTTGTAGCTCAGCGGTTAGAGCAGTCGACTCATAATCGATTGGTCGCGGGTTCGAACCCCGCCGGGCCCACCAGATTTCATGCGCGCGCTCGCGCCGCATGCCGAGAACCCGCGATGGCTTCATGCGTCGCGGGTTTTTCTTTGTATGGACGCGTGCCGCGATCAGGAAAGTACCGAGAGGGTGCCGCGCCGCTGTCAATCGAAGTATGCTGTAGCGCGGCCGTTCCACACGCGACACCGGGTACGGCCGAACGAAAACCAGGCAGCCCCGCGATCCGTCCGGCGGCGAGAACAAACAGACTTCGGCCGGGAGCGGGACGGCAATCATGACCATGCTGCGTTCGTGGGGTGCGATTCTTTCGTTGCTGGCGCTCGTCGCATGCGCGAGCCTGCCGCCGCAGGCCGATCGCGCGCCGACGCACGCGTACACCGATACGGACGACACGCGGCTGGGCGTCGCGTTCCAGCAGCAAGCCAGCGCCCATCCCGGGCAGGACGCGTTTCACCTGCTGACCGATCCGGTCGACGCGCTGGATGCACGCGTGTTGCTCGCCGATCGCGCGGACCGTTCGCTCGACCTTCAGTACTACATCTGGCACGACGACCTGACCGGGCACGAACTGGCCGACGCGATCATTCGCGCGGCGGATCGCGGCGTCCGCGTCCGTGCGCTGCTCGACGATCTCGGCACGAACGCGGACGACCGCAAGCTGCTCGAGATCAGTTCACACCCGAACATCGAGATCCGGCTGTTCAATCCGGTCGCCACGCGGCGGTTCAAGAAGATCGGCACGGTGTTCGAGTTCTCGCGCGTCAACCGGCGCATGCACAACAAGGCGATGATCGCGGACAACCAGGCGGCGATCGTCGGCGGCCGCAATATCGGCGACGAGTATTTCGGCGCATCGTCGATGCTGGAGTTCGGCGATCTCGATGTCGTCGTCCACGGCCCGGTCGTGAAGGACATCTCGACCGAATTCGACACGTTCTGGAATTCCCCGTACGCGTATCCGATCAGCGCGCTGGTCGGGCACGAGGCGGCACCCGGCGGGCTGGACCGCGAGCGCGAACGGTTGCGCGACTACCTGAGGGCCATGGAGGACAATCCGTACGTGCTCGAGGCCAGGCAGCGACTCGACCGGATCGTTCACGGGCAGGGCACGGAACTGTCGTGGGGGCGCGCAACGGTGCTGTACGACGATCCGTCGAAGATCGCGCGCGCGCCGAAGGACAGCGACGGGCATTTGATGCCGCAACTGCGGGCGCTCGCGTTGCAGCCCGAACATGACCTGCTTATCGTGTCGCCGTATTTCGTGCCGGGCAAGGATGTCGTCGAGCGGTTGCGCGCGCTCACGGCGCGCGGCGTGCGCGTCACGGTGCTGACCAACTCGCTCGCGTCGACCGACGTGGCGGCCGTGCATGCGGGCTACCGGCATTACCGGAGCGATCTCGTGGCAGCCGGCGTGCGGCTTTACGAACGGCGGCCGTCGGGCGACAAGAGCATCTCGAAGCAGGTCATCATCGGATCGTCGCGTGCGTCGCTGCATGCGAAGACCTACGTGTTCGACCACAAGAGCATTTTCATCGGTTCGATGAATCTCGATCCGCGTTCGCTGAACCTCAATACGGAGATCGGCGTTTACTGCGAGAGCCCGGCGATTGCGTCGCAGGTGGCGAACGATCTGGACGCGCGGCTCGATCGAATCGCGTGGCGCGTCGAGCCGAGGACCGATCCGGCAGGCAACGGACAGCTCAAGTGGATTCAGACCGATTCGGACGGGAAGGTCATCGAGCTCGATCACGAACCGGAAGTGTCGGCCGGGCGGCGGATGGAAGTCTGGTTTCTCGGGCTGTTTCCGCTGGAATCGCAACTGTGAGCGAGGATGCCGCGTGTGACGCTCAGCCACGCGTGCGGCTCTGCTCGTCGATGACGGCTGCGAGCTGCATCGTCGCGGTCTCGATCGTCGCATCGCTCAGCCCGGAGTATCCCAGCACGAAGCCGTTGTACGGCCGGCCGTCGCCGACCCGGTAGCTGCTCAGCGGCTGAAGCAGCAGGCCACGCGAGGCTGCGGCGCGGGCGACGTCGGTATCGCGCAGCGGGAGCGCGAGATCCGCCGACAGATGCATGCCGCCCGGGCTTTCCCGAACGCACAGCGCGGTGCCGAGGTGGCGGGCGAGTGCCGTTTCCAGGTTGTTCCGCCGCTCGGCATACAGCGTCCTCATCCTGCGCAGGTGCCGCGCAAAGAGGCCGGTGTCGATGAACTCGGCCATCGCGAGTTGATCGGCCGGGTGGCCGCGATGAACGAGTTCGCGCAGCGTCCGGGTGAAGCGTTCGACCAGAACCGGCGGAACCACCATGAAGCCGAGCCGAAGGGCAGGAAACATCGTCTTGCTGAAGGTGCCGAGATAGCAGACCGGTGCGTCGGCATGCAGGCCCTGGATCGCGGGCAGCGGCTCGCCGTCGTGGCGGAACTCGCTGTCGTAGTCGTCCTCGATGATCCACGCGCCGCACGCACGTGCGTGCTCGACGAGCGCCGCTCGTCGCCGGGGGCTCATCAGCGCGCCGAGCGGGTATTGATGCGACGGCGTCGTATAGATCAGCCGGGGCGGCCGGGTGCGCCACTGTTCGTCGGTGGGCGCCATCCCTTCGCGGTCGACCTCGATCGGCACGATATCGAGGCCGGTCGAGCGGAATGCGGTACGGGCGCCGTTGTAGCAGGGGTTCTCGAGCCAGCCTGGTTCGCCGGGATTCGCCAGCATGCGCGCGCACAGCTCGAGGCTGCCTTGCGTGCCGTCGGTGATGAATACCTGGCCTGTTTCGCAGCGCACGCCTCGTGAGACGCGAATGTAGGCCGCCACGGCACGCCGCAGTTCGGGCAGCCCTTCGACCGGACCGTATGCGAGCTGCGCGGGCTTGATGACTTTCCATGCGCGCTCGATGCAACGGCGCCATTGGGCAACGGGGAATTCATCGAGCGACGGAAGACCGGGAACGAACGGCAGCATGCGTTCGGGTTCGGGATCGGCGTTCTCCAGCCCGTGCACGCGCTCGGACAAGCGAACCGTGGCCGGCCCGCTCTCGAGCCCGGCGCTCGAACGGCCGCATCCGTCCCAGCGCGTGATCGTACCGTTGCGCGTGGCCGCCACGAAGCCTTCCTCGGCAAGGCGCTCGTACGCATAGACCGCCGAATTGCGCGCGATGCCCAACTCGGCCGCGAGCACGCGGGTCGACACGAGCCGTGTGCCGGACGGGATATGCCCTTCCAGCAGCATGTTGCGCAGGCTCCGGTAGAGGGCCTCCTGCTGGCTGTGGCGTGTCGTGCCCTCCTGTCTGGAAAGCGACGAGATGAGCAGCGCGAGATCCATGGGCTGGTTCCAGAATTTTTCGGTGAGCTGGTTCTTTTGAAGATTCGGCGCGCATCGTATCGTTCACGTTCTCGCGGTGCCGGCCGGTGCGCGGGGCCTTCCGGCGATCGTCCCCGATTACGGCACGCGCGTATTTTGATCGATTTGAAGCGCGACTGTCGACGCGGCGATCGATCGGTCGTTCAGGCGTGGAAGTCGCACGCGTTCAATCCGATTAACTTTGCAGTACAAATATATTCCGTGCGGATCATCGAGCCTTGCCGGAACGCGGGCCGCTCGATGTGCGCAAGGGCGCGCGAACAGGAAAACGAAACATGAAAGACCAGACCGTCATCGCTTCCACACCCCGCACCACCATTCGCCGCCTGCCGGAATTGGCGAATCGCGATCGCACGACGCTTCATCGCATCGTGGACGAAGCCTACGTCTGCCACATCGCGTTCGGTGCAGGCGAGGACACGCATTGCATCCCGACCGCGCACTGGAGACGGGGCGATGACCTCTATATTCACGGGTCCAACGGTAGCCGGATGATCAAGGCGCTGTCGGCGGGCGCGCCGGCCTCCGTCGCGATTACGTTGCTGGACGGGCTCGTGCTGGCCAGATCGGCCTTCAACCATTCGATGAATTATCGATCCGCGGTGATCTACGGGCGGTTCGACGTCGTGGCGGGCCGTGACGACAAGCTGGCGGCGCTGGATGCGTTGATGGACAAGATCGCACCCGGTCGCAAGCATGATGCGCGGCCCGGCAACGAGAAGGAAATCAATGCGACCAGCGTGCTGCGGATTGCGCTTGCGGAAGCGGCGGTGAAAGTCAGCGATTCGCTGCCTTCCGACAAGGATGAAGATCTCGCGCTTGCTGTCTGGACGGGAGTCCTGCCGCTGAAGACGACGCGCGGCGCACCGGTTCATGCCGACGGCAACATGCCGGTGCCGGACTACGTCCGGAACTGGGCCGAGTGAGTTGTGCGGCAAGGCCGCGCGGTTTCGCGGAAGGCGGCGGGGTACGGCGTTGGGGGCGTGCTCGCGTCGCGTGGCGGCACGACGCGCGTTTCGCCGGCAGGCAGCGTGAATACCGCGCTGCCGTGACGGGGTGCGTTTCACTCGGTGCGATGCTCATGCAAGGGTAATGAACATGAAAGTTGCGTGAGCAACTATTTCAAGGTCGGCTAGTGCGTCGTCGCACCGGATGCTCGCCCCGCGAGATCGCGCGGAACGCGAAAAAACCGCGACGGCCTGGCAGCCCTCGCGGGTTATTTGAACGACCACATCCGGTTCCAGACGTGCGCTCAGGAGCGCACGTCTGGAACCGGGGCAGTCATCGGTCCATCAGCGCGCGAAATCCGGCGTGCTCTGGATGAACGCGTTCAGCTTCGAGATGTTCACGCTGCCGAAGCCCGTCGTCGCGTCCCAGCCGGCCTTCGCCTTGTAGCCGTAGGTGCCGCTGCCGTTGTTGCCGGACGTGACATCGTGCAGCAGCGCCGCGTTGCTCGGGAAGTACTTGTAGAGGCTCGACGCGGGGAACCCGAGCGCATTGTTGTTCGCGGACTGCAGCCGCGCCCAGATGCCCGTGAAGATCGGCGCGGCGAGGCTCGTGCCGCCTTCGTTGTTCAGGTAGCCCGAGCCCCACAGCGTGTCGGACGTCTGGCCGTTCACGACGAGAATCGCGCCGGTGCGCAGGTCGGCATCGAAGCCGACGTCGGGCAGCGCGCGCTTGGTCGATCCCGTGAGGCTCGACGATTGCCACGACGGCGCGGCTTCGTACTTGCTGTATCCGCCGCCCGTCGACCACACGGTGCCCGGCTGCCAGCTCGGATCGTTCCAGACGATCTCGCTGTTGTAAGCGTTGGTCGACGTATTGGTGAACAGCGTCGTGCCGCCTACTGCGATCACGTAAGGCGACGTTGCCGGCTCGCTCACCGTGTAGGTCGAGCGCGACGGCGTGCCGCCCGCGCATTCATATGCACCGTGGTCGCCGGCGGATACCGAGAAGGTTTGCCCCTGCGCGATCGCCTGCTTGAAGATGGTGTCGTCGGTTGCCTGCGAGCCGGTGCTGTTCGCGGACGATTCGCACACGCCGAGCGACACGTTGATTACCTTCGCGACGTTGTCGGTCACGGCCTTGTTGTACGCGGCGGTGATCGCCGTGAGCGTCATCGACGGTGCGACGTAGAACACGACCTGCTTCACGCTGCCGCCGGCTGCGCCGACGATCGACTGGCTGTCGAGGTTCCATTCGACGGTGCCGTCTGTGTCGGTGTACGAACTGCCGGACGGGCCCGTCTTCACGATGCTGCTGCTGATCGTGCCGAGGCTGTTGTTTGCGGCGAACGTGTTGAGGTCGCTCACCGTCTGCGACAGGTCGCCTTCGGAGATGATGCCGACGGTGGTCTGCGAGGCCGTCGGCGTACCGTTGCCGCCGTAGATCGACGAGAACTCGGTCGGGTTGTGCGGCACCGCCGATGCGCCGGCCGGAATCGTCAGGTTACTGGTGTTGCCTTGCGGCTTGCTACCCGCGCCCGTGTGCATCAGTTCGACGTTCTGCAGGCCCAGCACCGCGCCCACGACGCCGCCGATCGCGTTCGGCACCTGCGCGGCGTCGGTATTCGCATAGACGCTGCGGCCGTTGCGCGTGAAGCGCTTGAGCGTCGTGCGGAACGCGGACTTGATGGTCGCCGCGGTGCCGGACGCGGACACCAGCAGGCGGTTCGGTGCGACCACGATGTTCACGAAGCCTTCCTTGCGCAGGTGCGCGACGACCGAGGCGACCTGCTGGTCGGTCGGTGCATATTGCGCGGCGAACTGCGCCGGCGTGAGGAACTGCCGGTAGTGCGGCGAGCCGGGCGTATGCAGGTCGTGCAGGTATTGGTCGAGCTGTGCTTCGTTGCGCAGGTTCAGTCCGAGCACGATGTCCACCGATTCGCCGGGTGCCATCTCGATGGCTGCCGTGGCAGCGGCGGCCGTGCTGGCGGCAGGCGCGCCGGCTGTACCGGCTTCGCTCTGCTGCACGAGCGGCAGGAAGCCCTTGGTGCGCGTTTCCGTCCAGCCGGCCGCGGGCGCGGCGTGGACGGTCGCGATGCCAAACGATGCGGCTGCCGCGGCGGCGAAGGCGAGCTTGATGAAGCGATTGTGCTTTTGATTCTTGTCTGCAACCTGATTCATTTGAATTACCCCTCCGGTTGAACATCGAACGGCACGAACAACAACGGTCGACAGCGGTGCGGATCGTGCACCGCCGATTTCTGTCGCATGCGTGCGGATGGCGCGGACGCGACAGGGCCTTTCGCCCGATCCGGAAAGGTGTTTTTTCTCGGGGGGCGAAATTCGGAAAATGCGGTAGCGAGAGGGCTGCGTCGCGATACGGCGCAGTCGCGCGGACTGGGCGCGGGCGGGATTGCTAGAGCAACAGTTTCGTTATCCTGCTCATTTGATTCGATCCTTCGGCCCGCTGCCGGATGGCAGTCGTCCAATGAAATGCATCGGGATGTCGCATGGCCGGCGCGCGAACGATACGGCCGGCGGCTGGCACTTCGGTGCGGCGGAAACGAAAAAAACGTGGAGCGGAAGCGATTGCGCAGTGAGCAATTTGTCAGATTGCTTGCATCGGACGGTATCAAGAACGAAAGCGAGGTGTCAAACTTTTTTTGGTTATATGAAACAAATTTAAAGCGAATAAATGCAATGTTTTTGAAAATATTGGCAGTAATTTGTAATATTCGACGCCAACGAAGAAAGTAATGCTGAATGCGGTTCGCCGATCGTTTCCGGTTCGATGCGTAATTGGCGCGACTGCGTCGACCGTGTTCGAGGCGCGACTCGAATCGCCGAGGCGAGATATCGACGCCGATCTCGGCAGTGAATGGGGCGCGCCTTTCGTCGACCGGTACGGAATCGGGCAGCCCGATCCGGGCCGGATCGCTTTCTACCGGCTGCTCGACGAGTTTTTCTGATTCATCGGGTGGTCACGGGCGGCGCGCGAAACGGTTTTTCTGTCCCGCGCGTCGCCGTGGTCGATGCGGTTGCAGCCGCGACAAACCCGGCCGCACGGCACCGCTCGACTCACCGTCAACCCGCGCCCGTCTGCCACCCGAGCCCGAGGCTCTTCTGCACCGACACGTAGTCCTTGATCAGTTCGGCCTGCCCGGCAATCACGTTCTGTTGCGCGGAAAGCGCTTCGCGCTGCGTATCGAGCAGGTCGATCATCGATGCGACGCCCGCGCGATAGCGTTCATCCATCAGCGATCGCGAATGCACGGCGGAGGTTTGAACCCTGGTGAGCGCAACGACGTGCTCGCGCTGGTGTCCGTAGCGCTGCAATGCCGTGTTGGCATCCTGCAACGCACCGAGCACCGCCTTCTGATAGTTCGCTTCCGCTTCGTCGCGCGATGCTTCGGCCGCGCGCACCGCGCCACGCGTGCGCCCGAAGTCGAGAATGTTCCATTGCAGATACGGCGCGCCGACCCACGTGAAGTTCTGCTTGCGGAGCAGGTGGCCCGGGTCCGTCGCGCTGAAGCCGAGATCGCCGAGCAGCGTCACCTTCGGGAAGTAATCGGCGACATGCTCGCCGATCTGCGCATTGCTCGATGCGAGCCGGCGCTCGGCCGCGCGAATGTCGGGGCGCTGCTTCAGCAGCGTGGCCGGATCGCCGATCGCGACGCTGCCGGGCAGCGTCGGCAGCGGCGCGGCCGGTGTCGTCAGCGTCGCGTCGAGCGCACCCGGCGCGCGCCCCGTCAGGATCGCGAGCCGGTCGAGCGATTCCGTCACCTGCGCGTCGAGCGGGATCAGCGAGGCTCGCGTGTTCTCGACCTGTGTCGTCAGGCGTTCGATGTCGGTATCGGCCGCGACGCCGCGCGCGCGGCGCTGCTGCGTGAGTTCGAGCATCTTCTGCTGCAACTCGGCGGTGCGTCGCGACAGCGCAAGCCGCTGCTGCTGATCGCGGAGGTCGACATACGCGTTCGCGACTTCTGCCGCGATCGACACCTGCGTGTCGGCGAGATCGGCGTCGACGGCTTCTGCTTGCGCGGACGCGGCTTCGACCGCCCGGCGCGTACCGCCGAACAGGTCGATTTCCCAGGTTGCGTCGAAGCCTGCCGAATAGAGCTGCAGCGGACCCGAGCCGCCCAGCGACGGCGATGCACTGCCCGACTGGTTCGAGCCGTTCGACGGCAGCAGCGAACCGAGCGCGCCGACATCCGGCTCGCGCATGCGGATGGCGGCGACGGTGGCGGACGATTTCGGCAACTGCGCCGCGCGCTGTTGCGAGAGCTGCGCGCGCGATGCGCGCAAGCGTGCCTGCGCAGCGTGCAGATCGGGGTTGTACGCGAGCGCCGCAGTGATCAGGTCGTCGAGCTGGCGATCGTCGAGCGCGTGCCACCACGCGCTCGGCGCGGGCGCGGCGGTGTCGACACCGGAGGCCGGCGCGCGCACGAAGATCGGCGCATCCGGTGTGGCGGGCGCGCCGCGGTAGTCGGGGCCGACCGTGCAGCCGGCGAGCAGGCACGCGGCCGCACACAGCGTGAGCACGGGGCGGCGGGGCAGGAAGAAGGGTTTCATCGCGTAAGACGGTTCAGTGGCCGGACGACATCGCCTGCGGCCCGCGCGGCGTTCTCAGCAGCAGCGCGAGCGGCACGCAGGCGAGCAGTGCAAGGCCCAGCAGATAGAAGGTTTCGGAATAGGTCATCACGACGGCCTGGACCTGGATCTGCTGCGCCAGCTGTCCAAGCGCGCGCATGTTCGAATACGCGAGATCGCCGGTGTGTGCGAACCAGTTGGCCGCGTAGGCCGACAGCCGGTCTTGCCCGATCAGCGAGTTCGCCGTCACCGATTCGCGCAGCGCGGCCGTATGGAAGGTCGTGCGCCGGTCGATCACGGTGCCGATGATCGCGAGCCCGATCGAGCCGCCGAGGTTGCGTGCCATGTTGTAGAGCCCGGCTGCGTCGCCGGAGTCTTCGCGTGCGACGGCCGCCATCGATGCCTGGTTGAGCGGCATCATCGCGAGCATCTGCGCGACGCCGCGAATCAGTTGCGACCAGACGAAGTCGTGGCCGACGCTCTGCGCGGTCAGGCTGATGTCGAGCATGCAGCTCAGGCAGAACAGCAGCAGCCCGGAGATCACGAGGATGCGGAAATCGACCTTGCCGAGCAGGCGCGGCAGGATCGGCATCACGAGAAAGGCCGGCAGCCCCGACAGCAGCATGATTGCGCCCGCCTGTTCCGCGTTGTAGCCGGCGACGATCGCGAGGAACTGCGGCAGCAGGTAGGACACGCCGTACAGGCCGGCACCGACCGCGGACACGATCACGATCACGCTCGCGTAGCGCGGGTTGCGCATCAGCGACAGCCGCATGATCGGCCGCTTCGCGAAGCGTTGCGACAGCGCGATCAGGATCATTCCGGCGAGCGACACCAGGCTCAATGTGACGATCATCTGCGATTCGAACCAGCGTTCGCGCTGGCCTTCCTCGAGCACGACGGTGAGCGAGCTCAGCCCGATCGCGAGGCCGGCGATCCCGAGCCAGTCCGCGTTGAAGAACGTGCTCCATTGCGGACGGTCGGACGGCAGCCCGAACCACAGCAGCCCCATCAACAGCAGGCACACCGGCAGGTTCAGGAAAAAGCACCAGCTCCAGTTCACGTTTTCCGCGAGCCAGCCGCCGAGCACCGGGCCGAACAGCGGCCCGAGCAGCACGATCAGGCCGAACAGCGTCATGCCGACCGGCAACTGCGACAGCGGCAGCCGCGTGCGGATGATGGTCTGCGCGGTCGGGATCAGCGCGCCGCCGGTGAAGCCCTGGCCGATCCGGCCGGCGATCATCATCGGCAGCGAATGCGACCAGCCGCACATCATCGAGAACGCGATGAACAGCGCGGAATTCGTCAGCAGGAAATTGCGCAGCCCGAACACGCGCGTGAGCCACGCGGCGAGCGGGATCATCACGATCTCCGACATCAGGTAGCCGGTCGAGATCCACGTGCCTTCGGTGCCGGTCGCGCCGATTTCACCCTGGATCTGCGGCAGCGCGGAATTCGTGATCGAGATGTCGAGCGTCGCCATCAGCGCGCCGAGCGCGCCGGCCGCGACCGCGATCCAGTCGGTCACGCTCGCACGGCCTTCATGCGGCGGCGCGGGCATCGTGGCGGACGGTTCAGCCATGATGCGACTCGTCGCGGGCCGAGCGCGTATCGACGTCGACCGTCACCGACAGCCCCGGCAGCAGCATGCGCTGCGCGCGGGCGTTCGCGGCGAGGCGGATGCGCACCGGCACGCGCTGGACGATCTTCGTGAAGTTGCCGGTCGCATTCTCGGGCGGCAGGAGGGCGAACTGCGCGCCGGTGCCGGGTGCGAAGCTGTCGACGACGCCGGACAGCGCACCGTCCGGCAATGCGTCGACGTGCAGTTCGACCGGCTGGCCGATACGCATGTTGCCGATCTGCGTTTCCTTGAAGTTCGCGACGAGGTAGATCGAATCGACGGGCACCACGGTCAGCAGGCGCGTGCCGGGCTGCACGTATTGACCGACGCGCACCGTGCGATCGCCGACGCGGCCGGCGAGGGTGCTGCGCACGATCGTGTTGTCGAGGTCGAGCTGGGCCTGTGCGGCACTGGCCTGCGCGGCTTCGAGCTGCGCGCGCGCCTGCTGGAGCTGGGCGGTGAACGACGCGATCTGCGTGCGTGCGGCCGCGATCGACGCATTGTTCGCGGCGAGCGTTGCGACCGCCTGATCGCGCGTGCTCTTCAGGTCTGCCACACGTTCGTGCGTCTCCGCACCGGTCGCCGCGAGTGGCGCATAACGCGCGTATTCGTCGCCGGCGTGCTGCGCATTGATCCGCGACACCTTCGCCTGCGCGTCGGCCTGTTCGAGATTCGCACGCTGCTGGCTGATGTCGGCCTCGGCGCGTGCGATATCCGCGCGGCGCGCATCGACGGTCGCAAGCGATTGCGCGAGCGCAACCTGGTACTGGCGGACGTCGAGTCGCACGAGCGGATCGCCGGCCTTCACGGCCTGGTTGTCGCGGACATACACATCGGTCACGTAGCCGGCGACCTTCGGCGCGGCAGTCATGCTGTCCGCCTGCAGGTACGCGTCGTTGGTACTTTCGATGAAACGGCCGACCGTCCACCAACGGCCGAGCCAGACGGCGCCGCCGATCGCCGCGAGCACGGCGACGACGAGCAGGATGCGCCGTTTCGATCCGTTTCCGGATTTGCCTGCCGAGCCGCTTCCGTTTCGCGGCGTTGTTCCGTTTTCCTGACGATCTGCTTGCTGTGGCGGGTCTTGCGGCGTCGACATTCCGGTGTCCAATTTATTCCAAGTGGAAGAATTATTCCAGTTGATAAAATTGTGTCAAGTAGAATATCGATCGATCGAATGACGGGGAAGGCATGAACGAAGCGAAGAAGCTGCGCCGGACGTCGGCGGGCGGCTACGCCCGCGGCGACGAAACGCGCCAGCGGATCATCGAGGCGGCGATCGAACTGTTCGGCGAGCGCGGGTTCGCGGGTGCATCGACACGCGAGATCGCCGCGATGGCCGGCGTGAACGCGCCGGCGCTCCAGTATTACTTCGAGAACAAGGAAGGCGTGTACCGCGCGTGCGTCGAGGCGATCGCGGAGAACGGCAGGGAAGTGTTCGCACCGTCGGTCGGCCATGCGAGGGCGATGCTCGATGCGGACGCGGATGTCGACGTGCTGATCGACGCGTTCATCGGGCTGCTGCGCGCGCTGTCGGACCGGATGTTCACCGCGCCGAAGACGATGAACCAGCGGATGTTCTTCGCACGCGAGCAAGGCGGCCAGGAGCCGGCGAGCGCGAGCGAGATCCTGATGAAGCGCATGCGCAAGCCGCTCAACGACGTGAGCGCCGAACTGATCGGCCGTATTTCGGGCCGGCCGGCCAACGATCCCGTCACCCGATTGCGCGCGCTGAGCCTGTTCGGGCAGATCACGGTGTTCCACATCGCGCAGCGTTCGGCGCTGCAGTTGCTCGAATGGGAGGCGTTCGAGGGCGAGCGCGCGGCATTGCTGATCGACACGATCGCCGACCAGACACGCGTGCTGCTCGAGCAATGGCATGCGCAGCGCGACGTATCGGCTGCCGATCCGGAAGCCGGCGCGAAGCGCGGGCAGGGCGCGGCGGCGAAACGTGCGGCCAAGGCGAAGGCGGGGGCATCGGCGCCCGCCGCGACAAGCACGCGGCGCGTGAACAAGCCCGCCTCGCGTTGAGCACGGGGCGGCATCGCCCCCGGCCGGTCAACCCGGCTTGCGCCCCGGTTCGGCGGGCGACGGCGGCCGGGCCGGTTCTGCAGCATGGCCGTTGCCGCTGTTGTCACCGTCGCCGCCATTGTCGCCATTGCCGCCGTTTTCGCCTTCGACGACAGGCCGCGATCCGTCCGCATAGGCGACGACGCTGCGCTGCGGATTGGCGATACGGATGCCGCGTTCGCGGAACGTCTCCGCGATCCGCCGGTTGAATTCACGCTGCACGCTCCAGCGCGTCGCGTCCGTGCATTGCATCTGCCCGGCCAGCGCGAGTGCCGCGCCGTCGACCTGGTCGATCCCCCAGTAGCTGAAGTCCGACAGGATGCCGTCGCGGTATTTCGGATCGTCGCGCAACGCCGCGCCGATCTCCTTCAGCGTCGCGATCGCGCGATCGATATCCTCGCCGTAGGCAATACTGATCTTGACGGCGGCGTTGCCGAGCCCGCGATTCGTGTTGTTGACGGTCGTCACGGAGCTGAACGGGATCGTGTACAGCGACCCGTCGCCCGCGCGCAGCCGCACGGTGCGGATCGACAGGTACTCGACCGTACCCGACACGCCGGCGAGCGTGACCCAGTCGCCGACCTGCATCGCGTTTTCCATCAGCAGGAAGATCCCGGTGATGAAATCCTGCACGAGCTTCTGCGAACCGAAACCGAGCGCGACACCGAAGATGCTCGCGCCGGCAAGCAGCGGGCCGACGTTCACGCCGAGCTGGCTGAGGCCCGTCAGCACGACGACGAGCGCGATCATCACGAACAGCAGCGAGCGCAACATCGGCAGCAGCGTGCGCAGTCGCGCCGCGCGCACGAGATTGCCTTCGCGTGTCCATCGTTGAAGGCGGCGCTCGATCGCGATGTTCGCGGCTTCCCACACGAGGAGCGCGACGATGGCCGCGATCGCGATCGTCACCAGCGCCGACGCGAGGCGGTGGCCGATGGTGCCGGTTTCGAACGCGCGGAAGATCGGCACGCCCCAGATCTGCAGCAGCAACACGACGGTCACGATGCCGATCGCGCCCGACACGATCTGGCGCAGCAGCGGGTAGTAGCGGTACGCGTGCAGGTGGACGAGCGTGCGGTCTTCGTCGCGGCCCTGGAACAGCCGCGCGAGCGCGCCGAACACGACGATCGAGACCATCCGCATACCGATCATCACGGCGATCGAGCGGCCGCCGAGCGTGATCAGCACGCGATAGCCGTTGTGGACGTCGAGCGCCCACACGAACCACAGCGCCATCACGATGAATACCGACACGGGGGCCCACGCGTCCGCGAGCGCGTTCGCGACCATCTCGAAGGACGCACGGTCGTCGCCGGCCGCGCGAATCCGCGCGGCGACCGGCTGGCGGCACCGCAGGATCAGCGCCGACACCATCAGGTGCCCGACGAGCGCGACGGCTTTCAGCAGGGCGACATGACCGGCCTCGCTGAGCCCGAAGCTCGCGGCGATTTCGACAGCGGCCGTGCAGGCGCCGACCACGATCACGATCCGCGCGATCGAGCGTTGCGCGAAATCGGCCCACGCATCGCTGATGTGCAGCAACCGCAATTGCCGCGCATCGGGCTGGAAGAACAGCCGGCTGACGATCGTGACGAGCCGGCAGATCACGTAGATGTCGATCAGCGCTTCGAGCGCGGATTCGATCGGGGTGCCCGTCTCTCCGATCGCGGACATCGTCAGGCTCGCGACACCGACGAACACGAGCAGCGGCACGGCCCGCAACGCAAGGCTGACGAGCGCGCGCGGCATCCGGTGCAGCAGCGTGGTGTGGCGGCGCGCGTGGCCTCGGCCTGGTGACGACGCGGGGGCGGTGTCGGGTGCATTGGCGGGATCGGCGGCGTCGGGTTTGGCGGGGGTGTCCGGCGGTGCGTCGTCGTCATCGGGCGTGGCGGAGTCCGGCGCGGTGCGGCGCGACGTGTCGGCACGCCGTGCGGCCACCGCGGCCAGCGCGCGTCGCAACAGCCGCTTTGCCAACCATTCGACGAAGAGCGCGGGCACGAGCACGGCGACGATGATCCAGAACGCGTGCGCGAGATCCGCGCGCTCGTCGGCTCGCACCAGCCTGTCGTGCCACCAGCTTCCGACCGAGCCGACATCGAGCAGCGAGTGCAGCGACTCCTTCAGCGCGCCGCCGATTTCGGTGGCCCAGCGCGATCCCTGCCGGACGAGCATCGACGCGAGCCCGTTCGACGTGAGCGCGCCCGGGGCCGCGGCAGCCGATGCGCCGCTGGCCGCCGCCGCATTGCTTGCAACGACCGCGGGTGCGCTCAGCGCGCCGACGGCCGCGATCGCACGCAGCGTCGTTTCGACCTGCGCACGATCGCGGGGATTTTCGAGCACGTCGAGTGCCTGCCGAGCCTGTTGCGGCGTCAGCGCGGGCGCGGTGCCGGAAGCGGCCGACGCGGCGGCCGGGGCGGGAGCGGCCGCGTGAGCGGCCGTGACGACGGCGGCAAGCAGCCAGCCGAGGAGGATATGTCGCATGGAGTGGGCATGCGGGCGCGCATCGGCGCGCGGCCCGCCGGGCTGAACGATGGACGGGAAGTTAACATGATCGCGCCCGGAACCGAATAGTTCCGTCGACGATCATTCGAATCGGGCATGCACGACGCGGCGCGGCCGTTCGCGGCGCGTTTCCGCAGTCATGTGGCTGACGCAGGGAAGGTGAGGCGACTCGATTGCCGGCGTGTAAGGCGCGCGTAATGCCCGCTTGCAGGCAACGGCGAGCGCCGCGCGCATCGCGCCGAATTCATCCGGAATCCTGCCAAATCACGCTTCCCCGTCGTGAAAAACCGGCAGGACGTGTTCCGCGATTTCTTCGATGACGTCGCGCACGGGCCGGTCGGAGCCCGGATTCAGCGTGACGTGATGCGTGCCTGCCGCGCGCATGTTCCGCAGGATGTCGATCAATGCGCGGCGTCCGGTTGCATAACCGAGCGGCAATGCGGTGGCCGGCGCATCGGGATCCGCGACGAGGTCGACGCGCATCGACACGCCGAACGCGCGAAAGGCCGGCGACGCGAGCCTTTCAACCGCCGCGCGCCACATCGAATAGCGTGCGCGTTGCGTGTCCGGATCGCGGTGATACGTCATCCAGCCGATCGAGTGACGCGCGATCCAGTCGACGCTTTGCCCGCCCGAGCCGACCGCCAGCATCGGCACCGCGTCGGCGCCGCGAGGCAGCAGCGTGAAGTCGGGCGCATCGGGCGGCGCCTCGTCGGGCAGCACGCGCGATGGCACGCCGAGCGCGGCCGCGACGACGTCCCAGTGCGCGCGGTACCGGTCGCGGCGCGTTTC
Source organism: Burkholderia reimsis (assembly GCF_003294055.1). Classification (NCBI taxonomy): domain Bacteria; kingdom Pseudomonadati; phylum Pseudomonadota; class Betaproteobacteria; order Burkholderiales; family Burkholderiaceae; genus Burkholderia; species Burkholderia reimsis. Next base: position 436 of record NZ_QMFZ01000054.1, on the reverse strand, counting down.
CGCGTCGACACCGAACGCCGCATATTCGGGCGGCCGGTCGCCGGAGCCGAGCCCGAGGATGAAGCGTCCGCCCGACAGCGTCGCGACCGACAGCGCGCCTTTCGCGATATGCAGCGGATGGCGCAGCGGCAGCACGATCGCGCCGCTGGCGAGTGTAATCCGGCGCGTGCGTGACGCCAGTGCGCCGAGCAGGACCCACGGGTCGAGGTGGCCGACCGGGTCGGGATAGTCGGCGCTGTTCAGCGGCACGTCGCGAATCCACAGCGCGCGAAAGCCGAGCGTGTCGGCCAGCGCCGCGAGTTCGAGTTGCTCGTCGAAGTCGGCGACGACATGGCCGGTGCGAAGCAGCGGCAACGTGAGGCCGATCGACAGCTGCCCGGCCGAAAAGACGCGATGCGCGACGTCGGGGCGGGCAGGGGCGGGCGTGGTCATGTCG
>NZ_QMFZ01000053.1:0-47856 GCF_003294055.1 Burkholderia reimsis | reverse complement strand
TGCGCGAGATCTTTGGAGCGGATGCGGCGCTTTACTCCAAGGTGACGCAGTATGGCTCCGTTTATCAGATCATCGACAGCACGACTGTGGTTGCGGCATCGGCAAAGCTCGTTGATCTGAAGAGCGGTGATGTACTGTGGCAGGGCAACGGGCGAGCGACCGGCAAGGAAATGGGTAATAACGTCAACGTGGGCGCATTCGGGATCGTCGGCGTGCTGGTCCAGGCCGCTGTCAAGCAGGTCGCGCATTCGTTGTCTGATGAAGGCCATGCTGTTGCTGCGCTGACGAGCAATCGACTCCTGTCCGCTGGGCCGCCGAACGGCTTGCTGTATGGTCCGAGATCGCCGAAGCACGGAACGGACTGAGAGCATCTTCCTGGTGTGAGCTCACACGGCGGTGTGTGAGCTCCTCATCAGAATCAGCGTGAGGGAACTGGATACGCAGGCGCCGGGCAGCGATCCGGCGTGCAGGCGCTTGCGCTTGATGCGCACCGAGTTCGCGATCGGCGAAGTAAAAATCGAGTAATCAAGGCGTCGTTGAAAGGACGACCTACCGGAGTTCGGGGAACCGCAATATGTCTCATATCGTTGGAATTGACCTGGGCACGACGAATAGCCTAGTCGCTGTTTGGCGTGACGACGGTGCCGAATTGATTCCGAACGCGCTCGGAGAACGCCTCACGCCATCGTGTGTGTCGATCGACGCGGATGGGGCGATATTGGTCGGCCGGCCCGCGCTCGAACGCCGCACCACGCATCCGGAGTGTACTGCTGCGAGCTTTAAGCGCTACATGGGTACGGAACGGAAACTGCACCTGGTCGATCGTCTCTTTCGGCCAGAAGAGCTGTCGTCGCTGGTTCTGAAGTCGCTTAAGGCGGATGCCGAGGCCTGGTTGAATGAGCCCGTCTCGGACGCCGTGATCGCTGTTCCGGCCTATTTCAACGATGCGCAACGCAAGGCGACCCGGATTGCCGGCGAGCTCGCAGGCCTCAATGTGTTGCGTTTGATCAATGAACCGACCGCCGCTGCGCTTGCATACAGCGTACATCAGCGCGACGCGGAGCGGAAATTCCTGATCTTCGATTTGGGCGGCGGAACCTTCGATGTGTCAGTTCTCGATTTCTTCGAAGGTGTGATGGAGGTGCGGGCCAGCACGGGTGACAACTTCCTCGGCGGCGATGACTTCACCCACGCACTATGTGAGCTGTTCTGTCGCCAACGGGGTTTCGCGTTGAGTGATCTTTCGTCGGCCGACGCGCAGCGATTGTGGCGTCAGGTGGAAGCTGGGAAGCGGCGGCTGACGCAGAACGACAATGATCGCATCACGCTGGAACTGCGAGTCGGCGATGTCGAACACGTTGTCGAGTTGAATGCCGATGATCTCGATCGCACTTTTGAACCATTGCTGGATAAGCTGCGCAAACCGGTTGAGCGAGCCCTTCGCGACGCGAAGATTCCGCTCGGCCAACTCGACGAGATTATCCTGGTCGGCGGCGCGACCCGCATGCCTGCGGTTCGCAAGCTTGTGTCGCGGATGTTTGGTCGCTTGCCGGCCGGTCACTTGAACCCGGACGAAGTCGTCGCGCTTGGGGCCGCCGTGCAGGCTGGACTCGTCGGTCGTCATGCAGCGCTCGACGAAATGGTAATGACCGATGTCGCCCCCTATAGTCTCGGGATCGATGCGGCAATTCAGGTGGGTGCCGATAGTTATGCGGGTGGGCATTTCGTGCCGATCATCGAGCGCAACACGATCGTGCCGGTCAGCCGCGAGCAGCGAGTGACCACGATTCGCGACCGGCAACAGTATCTGAACATCAGAGTATTTCAGGGCGAAGCGCGGTTGACTCGCGACAATATTGCCCTCGGCGAGCTGAAGCTTGAAATGCCGCTCAAGCCGGCGGGCGAGGCGGGCGCGGATATTCGCTTCACATACGACGTCAGTGGCGTACTGGAAGTGCAAGCGACGGCGTTCCCAAGTGGTGTTACGCGGACAATCGTTATTGAAGAGAATCCGGGCGTGATGACACGGGAGGAGATTGCGCGCTGTGTGGCCGCGTTGGCGGCGCTGAAGGTCCATCCTCGAGATCAAATCGAAAATCGAACTCTGCTGGCGCGGGCGGATCGCATTTACGAGGAATTGTTGGGCGAACCGCGTCGCTTTCTCGCGGCGCATATCGCGCGATTTCAGGCAGTGCTCGAACGCCAGGCATCCGACGAGATTCCGCGTGTACGGAGGGAACTGGGCGCGCTGCTCGATCAAATTGACGCTCAATCCACCTACTGAGCCGAGAGCGCACATGAATCAATGGCCTTGGAGCGTGCTTGAGATTGAATCGGATTCCGATGAGCGGGCCGTACGGCGAGCCTATGCACGAGTGTTGAAGCAACGGCGCGCCGACGAGAATCCCGAGCAGTTTCAGGCGTTACGTAGCGCGTATGAACATGCGTTGATGCTCGCCCGTCATGCGGCGCAGGAGATCACGCTCACCGTGGTCGAGGCCGATGGCGCGGATTTGCAGGCGCAACTCGACCGGACCGAAGTCGGCCACAAGGAGAGTGAAACATCGCGGGGCGGCGGTGTCGAAACGCCCGATCGAGCGGAATCGCCCCCGCCGGTGGACACGCCTGATGCGGCTGCCGAAGCGACGAGAATCTGGAGCGAGTTCGCGGCGGAGCCTGATAACGTGACCTCGCGGCGTTCGATCACGGAACTGTTTGCGTCAGTGATCAGCATCGCACTGCGTGACGAGCTCGAATGGCGCGCATTGCTGTACTGTCTGCGCGATGATATTCCGGACGGTTGTCGAGGCGACATCGCTGCGGTTCTGAATTGGCGCGAGCAATCGGAACATTTGATGCAAAGGAATGTCTTCGTGGCGCGACAGGCATTGGCGAGAGTCTTCGCCGACGACGAATACCGCGACCTCGAACGGCGTTTCCCATTGTCGGTCGATCTCCTCGATCGACCGCATCCGGGTATGGCGAAAGCGCTGTTTCGGCTGATTGATGGCGCCCGCCTTCGCGCGATGCAGGCACTGCTCTTCTCGTTACAGACGTCCTCCACCAATGCTCGGCTTCTCAGATTCGACAGCGAACAGATCGCATTCTGGGAGCGCGCGTGCGCGTATCGGGCGAAATGGGGCCGACTGGGTACGATGGTGCCGTTGCTCGGCGTCTGGTGCGGCGTGCTGTTGGCCAAAGGCTTGTCGGTCGCGCATTCGGACGGCGGCCACAGGGCGTGGAGCGGGCGCGAATGGGTAGTCGTCGCACTGGTCGCGCTCCTGACTATGCTCGTCTACGGCATCGCCGTGTTCGGTTCGTCACCCTTATCGTCACGCTCGAAGCGCATCGCACAGGAAAATCTTGGTGCGCGATATGGATGGATCGGGTTGTGGGTTGCGGCGGCATGCGCCGGCTATGCCGACCAGCAAGGCAGTATCGTCACGGCGGCGGCGTTGGGATCACTATCGATTTCGTCCGCATGGGCGGTAGCTGTACATGGCTGGCCTCGCCTGAGAGGGTTGCTGATCGTTACTGCCTACGCAGCGGGAGGTTTTGGCTTCTACAGCTATTTCGTCCACGTCGCTGGTGGTCCGTGGCAGTTGCCGATCGCGCAAGGCGCGTTGTATGCGATGTTCAGCGGCTTTGTCCAGGACGAGTTGCGCGGGATCATAGGGCGCTGGCCGCGCACGCATCACGTGGCGGTGGCGGCGTGGCTTGTTGGGGCAGCTGTAACGGCGATATTGCTCGTCGCGCCGGATCTAGCGGATGCGGGTACTGCGTGGGTCGGGCCGACTTGGAGTGCCTATGCGCTACTTGTCGTGGTTGGGGGCGTGCTTGGGAGCATGCGTTGGGGGCAATTGACGGAAATTTTCCCGTCTATGTTCCGGGGCTACGGATTTATCCTTTGGTTTGCAGTGGTATTTACACAAGCATCATTCGCGGCGTTTGTCGTGCTATGCGTGATGGGTTTCTGGATTGTCCAGGACATTTTGAGAAAGAGGCATGCTCTACCCGGATAGTCGAGAAAGGGGAGCGGATTGGAGCGTCACTGTTCCTGCGTGGAGCGGTTTCAGGTGATGCACGACGACAGCACTTTGAGTCGTGACGCGTCGTGTGGTTGACCCGTGAGCAAGTTGCTTCGGTTGGCTCGATGTTCGATGGTTTCGACGAAACGGTACCTTATTCAGATATGGCGCGTACGGGTGAACAGGCGTTCCAACAGGTCGCGAATACTGCAAAGGCAGCCGGCCTTACGTTAATGGCGTCGGAATGGGTCGGTGCGGACGCTCGCTACGTTTTCATGTGTTCAAAAGGGCACAAGTTTGAGCGGCGCGCAACTTCCATTCTGTATAAAAATGCGACCGCGTGTCCCGAATGCAAATGCGAAGCGCTGCGTGATCGATGGATGGCAATAGTTCAGGAGCGCGGAGGCGAACTTGTAGAGGGCGAATTCACGACCGTAGTCAGGCGCTATCGGCTGCGCTGTGCAAAGGGGCACGAATGGGAGGCGTTGGGCGAGCATATCGTCGCCGGCCGCTGGTGCCGCCGTTGCGTGGCCGAAGCCAACTCAGCACGCCTATTGGATCAGGAGGGGCTCGCCCGCCTGCAAGCAGCGGCACGGAGCAAAGGCGGTCGCTGTCTCGCGACGGAATATGTGGGTAGGGCGGCACGCTACGAAATGGAATGCTCGCGCGGTCACCGCTGGCAGACCAAAGGCGGGCTTGTTTTAGACGGTCATTGGTGTCCAGCGTGCGCGAGAAAGGAAAGTGCCGAACAACAGCGCAGATCCGATGGCCTACAGCGATTGCAAGCAGCAGCAGCGTCAAGAGGCGGCATTTGTCTGAGCGAAACCTATACCGGTCTGATGTCACGATACAGGTTTCGTTGCGCAACCGGCCATGAGTGGCAAAGCTTTGCCGGCGCAATATTGGGCGGGACATGGTGTACGGCATGTCGATTCGACGAAGCGGGGGCGGTAGCGTTTGAGCGATTGCACGCCACTGTTACGGCACTGGGTTGGCGATGTCTCTCTGGCACCTGGGCCGGCTACAACGAGCGGTATGAATTCGAATGCGAGAAAGGCCATCGATTTACTCGCAATGCAATGGCGCTACTGTACCGAGGCGAGCAAGCTCGTTGTGAGGCATGCGATGCAGACGAGATTGAAGCACGTTGGCTGGCGACTATCACCGATCGCCGTGGCGTGCTCCTCAATGGACCGTTCAGCGGATTATTGAAACGTTACCGCCTCCGCTGTGCCGAAGGGCACGAGTGGGAGACAACTGGCGAGTTGATCCGTAGGGGTAAATGGTGTCCGGAATGCGGACGAGTGAAATCGGCAGAATGCAATGTTTTGGCCGATGGGCTTGCGAGATTGCAGGCGATTGCTTTACAGCATGGTGGCCGGTGCTTGGCTGCGCAGTACACGCGTAGTCGGGATCATTACCCGTTCGAATGTGCGAAAGGCCATCGATGGAAGGCGTCTGGACAAATGGTGGTGACCGGGCATTGGTGTCCGAAATGTGCGGGTCTTGCGCGACGTCTTACGCTCGAAACCATGCAGGCAATTGCGAGGGAGCGCGGCGGGCTGTGCCTGTCCGACGAATACCAAGGCGCACATGTGAAACTGACCTGGCAGTGCCATCGTGGGCATGTCTGGCAGTCGTCACCGGCGAACGTCAAAAACAAGGGACGTTGGTGTCCCAATTGCGCGTTTCTTGAAATGACGAAGGACCCGAAGAAGCGTCTGAGGTGGGATTACGAGGGCAGGGAGTGATCGGGTGAGCTGATCAGTTCGGACAATATGAAAGGGTAGGCAAGTGGGAAAAAGTACGATGCGACGTGGTGGACGCGCCGGGCTGACGAAAGAGATGTTGTTGCCGTTGTCGACTGAAAAGGTGCGGTCGTTGTCGCTGGAGAACCATATGGCTCTGGCTGTGATTTGCTCGGGAAACGGAGATTGCGATCAGGTCACTTGTCTGTTGCGAGTCGTTTACTTGGCGTTCTACCTGCGTAACGAGACAGCCTCCGGTGTGGGTTTGGAGTTGTACCGTCGAGCGGAGGCCGTACTAGATGCCTGTATTGCACGAGCAGAGCGCGAGGAGCCGTGGATGCTTCACGAGAACGAAGCCGCTGACGTGGAGCGGCTTCTAGTCGTGCATGACGCACAACTGGCAGCGGTGCCGAAGTACCGCTATCTTACGGCGTGGGATCAGTTGCAGCGATTTGTGACGGGAACGGGGCGCTCGCCGATTCCGCTGGCATGATGGGGAGCAGGGTATGATTCGAGCCAAGAGTAGCCTGCGGCATGAAAGCGTCCGGGCTATATTGGCTCGCGACTTCCAGTGGCCCAAACTTACAGAATAGCAATGGCATCGAGCTTTGCGCGCATCCTGTCGTGCCGGAGATGTCCGTAGTGCTTGTCGATCATCTCCGTTGATGTTCCTGCCATCCGGGCGACTTCGAAGCTGTCTATGCCGCTCGCGATCATTTCGCTGATTGCCGTGTGGCGAAGCGAGTACATAACAACGGTCGAAGGAAGCTGTGCGGCTTTGACGGCGTCTTTAAATGGCTTCTTCCATAAATCCTTGTTCCATGGCTGGCCATACTCGGTCGAGAAGATGGGGGCGTTGGCGATCTTTCCCTTGACCTGCTCCTCGAAGAAGTGGATTGCCATAGATGACAACGAGACGATGCGATGTCCGGTTTTCCCATCGAGAACGAGCGTACCTTGCTGGCGATCAAAATGCTTGACACTGGTACGTGCGAGTTCGCCTGGGCGAGCTGCGGTGAATAGCATGGCTTTGACCAGTTGCCGGAGATCTTCGCCGCAGGCTGCAATTAATGCACTTCGTTGCTCAGAGGGAAGGAACGACTGTCTACGACGTCCGACGTCTTTGAATTTTGTGACGGTTTTCCATCCCGCGTCTGTCGCAACGAGACGGTCGTGTAGTGCAAGATTCAGGGCTGCTTTCAACGATGCGAGGTTGCGGTTAGCCGAGTCCTTAGCACGCCGGAGGTCATCTTCGTCCTCGGCGGACTCCTCGATCTCGCTGATTTGCTCGGCGAGCCAGTCCTTCACGTGCGAGGTACGCAGCTTTGATAGATCGATGCGACCAATCTTGTTGTCGTAGATCAACCGTTTGAAGCGGCCTTCGGCGTCCGATTTACTGGAGGCACCTTTGTGCAACCCGAGATGCTTGACGTAGTGCTCGCAAGCATTCTTGATGGTAGTGGCCTTGGTCGATACCCCGGCGTCGACAGCTTTCGACCATTCGAGGGTGGCTTTTACCGCGTCGTCGAAGTTCGGGAGGGTTCCGAGCGCCTTGTATTCTTGTTTGCCTGCTTCATTGCGTCTGCGAGCAATCCATGTCCCGTCACCCTCGGCAAGTTTGCGGAATCCGACGTAGAGACCGGATTGGACCCGAGCAAAGTACGGTTCGCGGCGCGGGGGCAATTTGTCGCGTGCGGTCTTGCTGGTGATAGAGGTGGCCATGGTTTTCGTACGGAAATGGTACGGAAATTATAGGCTGGACATCGCCGGATGGCAATAAACGTATATTTCATTAAAATCAGGGTATTGCGCTTGTATTTGGATGTCTGTGGATGGATGTGGATCTCGAATCCTGCCCTCCGAAGGCAGGGGTTGCTGGTTCGATCCCAGCCGGGCGCGCCAAAACATGCCTGTTCAGGCGTTCGGCGGTTTCGCCGTCTCATCCGCATCACCATTTCCCCGCTTGCAGTAATATTTCGGCCTGCCATCAGCGTGGCGGTTTCCGAACGCACGCATCCGACCGAGCGAAACCTTGCACCGATGTCGTTCGACGCACCCGAAGCCCGCCTGAAACACCGACTGAGCATGTCGACCGAAACGACGAACAGCCGCCCGGAAGCCGGCGCCGCGATCACCGCATGACCAAATCCCTCCCAGTCCAGATCATCAACGGCCCGGACGGCGCGCCAGCCTTCGTCGTGATTCCGTACGCGGACTATGTCGCGCAGCGGTGCGCCGCACGCGACCTGATTCCGCACGAGCTCGTGACGCGCGTCGTGTTCGACGGAAGCTCGCCCGCGCGTGCGTGGCGTGAGCATCTCGGCCTGACGCGGGCCGAGGTCGCGCGGCGGATCGGCATCAGTCGCTCGGACTACGCCAAACAGGAAAAGCGCGGGAAGCTGCGCAAGTCGATGCGCAAGAAGGTCGCGGCCGCGCTCGACATCACGATCGCGCAGCTCGATTTCTGACGTTCCGACCCGCGGCGCAACGCGGCGAGCGCCCCGCATGCAGGCGGCCGGCACGCCGTCGCGCCGCCTCGCCGATGTGCGAGAATCCCCCGCAACGACAACTCCAAGCGTCGATCGCGGCGGCCGTCCGCGCATCGCGCCGACTCCCGATGGCTGCCATTCCGTCTACCTCGACCGCAGTCGATGCCCGCGCGCTGACCGATGCGCAGCACGCGTTGCTCGCGCGTCTGCACGCGTATTCCCCTGACGACCCGAACGCGCCGCTGCCGTACAGCCGGCGTCTTGCCGAAGCCGAAGGCTGGTCGCATGCGCACGCGCTGGCCGTGATCGACGAATACAAGCGCTTCGCGTTTCTCGCGCAGGCGGCCGGACACCCGGTCACGCCGTCGGTCGCGGTCGATGCCGCATGGCATTTCCACCTGCAATACACGCTCGAATACTGGGACGTCTTCTGCGCCGGCGTGCTGCGCGCGCGGCTGCATCACATGCCCGGCACGGGCGCGCCGGACGAGGCCGCCGTGTACGCGCAGCGTTATCGCGACACGCTGGACAGCTATCGCCGGCTGTTCGGCTGCGAGCCGCCGGAGTCGATCTGGCCGCGGCCAGCCGACTTGCGTGCCACATCCGGATCGCCGCTCCCGGAACCGTCGGCCGCGAACGGGGCGGGGGACGCGAATTCGCCGGCCGCCGTGCAGTCGCGCAGAACCTGGCGCGACCGGCTGCCGAAACTCGCGTGGCCGGCCGCCGCCGCGAGCGTCGCGGCGACCTGCGCATCGGCGCAGGACTTCAACGTGTTGAACTACGCGGGGCCACAGTTTCTCGCGTTCTATGTGCCTGCGTGCGTCGTCGCGTTGTTGTTGATCGTCGTGCTTCAGGCAATCGAGTTCCGCTGTCGACGCTGGGGCGGGCGTACGCGCAAGGCGTCGGCCGACCTGAGCACCGACGAAGTCGCCTATCTCACCGGCGGCGAAGCACGGGTCGCCGAGGTCGTGACGATGTCGCTCGCGCAGGCGGGTGCGGTCGACCTGTGGACCGCACCCGGGCAGGGTGGCTGCGTGCAGATCGCCGACATGGAACGTGCGGGGCGTCATGACGACCACTGCGCGTGGCTCAAGGAGCAGCCGTCCGGCACCGTGAGCTACGACGTGTTTCGCAAGCGACTCGCCGGGTATGCGCAGGAGGTCGTCGATGGAATGCGCGCACAAGGCTGGCTGTGGGCACCCGGCGAGATGCGCGCGTCGCGCCTGGCCGCGCGTGCGATCGTGCTGATCGTACTGGGCACGGGGGCCGCCAAACTCGCGATCGGCCTGAGCCGCGGGCGACCCGTGTTGCTGCTCGCGGTCTGCATGGTGGTGTTCGCGGTCGCGTACCGGATCGTCGTGCGGCGGCTGACCGGTTTCGGGCGCGGTGGGGCGACGGCTGCCGGGCGGGCCGCGCTGCTTGCGCGCCGGATCGCGCACGATCCGCGTGCCGCGCGAAATCCGCAGCGCCCGCAATCCTCGCAACCCGATGCGCACGCAGCGCAGCAGGCGCAGGACCGCGAACGCGACGAGACGGACCCGTTGCTGTGGACTGCCGCGCTGTTCGGTGCGGGTGCGCTGGCCGGCACCGCTTGGTCGGTGTATTCGCAAACCGTGCAGACCGCGTCGCGGATGTCGTCGCTCGCCGCGCTGAAAGCGGGCAGCGGCAGTGCGTTCGATGCATCGGACAGCAGTTGCTCGTCGTCGAGCTGCAGTTCGTCGAGTTCGTGCAGTTCCAGCTCGTGCAGTTCGAGTAGTTGCGGCGGGTGTTCGTCGAGTAATTGAGTGCGGGAGAGTGAGCGGCGCACACCGTTGGTGAAGGCGGCGGCAGCACATCGCCACGGCGGCCGGCTCCGGTGACGGAACGTGCTGGCCGGATCGAAGCGGCGCCTCCGCCGACGTGTGAGCATCACGAAGGAAAACCGGGCGCCAATGCCCGAGCGCCGAATGATGCACGCACCCGTCATCGGCCGGCGACGGCAATTCCACGCCCACGCGCGGCGCATCCGGGCCACGGACGCGAGACCCCACCAGCCCCTATCTCCGGAACAGAAGCCAGAACGCCGTTCTTATTCGTTGTCGGTTGCCGTCGCCGGCTTTCTATACTGCATCGTCCATGCTCGTGGCCGATGTGCCGCGACGTTTTCCACCGCCGTATCGAGCGGCCCGGCATCGAGCCGCCGCAACGGCACACTTGCGACCGCGAATGAACGTTACGACCTCCGACGATTGTATTGGCGTGCTGCCTGACCATCCGTGGGCGAAGCATTTCATCGTGCTCGGCTACCGGGATGGCGCCTTTTCGGCGATTCCGAACAATTTTTTCCGCACCTGGGTCGATGAAGAGGCGCAGGTCGGTACGTTTCATATCGGCCGGTGCTCGTCGATCGGTGTGGGTTCGATCGCAAAGTACGATCGGGACGTTCAGAAACTCGTGATCGGCAAGCACGTGGCAGGCGGAATGCGTCTGCGATTCCTGTTGAATGGCCAGCACGAGATCCGGACCATTTCCACGAGCCCTTTCAGCGTCTATGGTAACGGCCTCGAGAGTCCGCCGATACCGCAATACGCGGACACCGTGATCCACAACGACGTCTGGATCGGCGACGAAGCGCTGTTTCTCGGTGGCAGCCAGATCGAGAGCGGATGCGTGATCGGCGCGCGGGCCGTCATCCCGCCCAATTTCCGCACCGAGGCGTACGGCATCTATGCCGGCTCGCCGGCCCGTCTGATTCGCTTCCGCTTCACGGAAAAAGTGCGCGAACGACTGCTGCAGCTCGCGTGGTGGGACATGCCGCTCGACTGGATCAAGCAGAACAACGACGCATTTCTGGTCGATCTCACCGCCGACGAAGGGCGCGCACTCGACACGCTCGCAGCGCTCCAGGAAGCCAGGGACCGGGCCGTCAGCCAGCCGGGCCAACCGGCCGCCGTGCCTGCGTCCGTCTGACCATCCGTTCGCGCCGCGCGCCGCGCGGCGCCGCATGACATGACCCCTGCTTCCGACGAATCCGCGCTGGTTCAACACGCGGCGACCCTGTGCCAGAACGGACAATTCGCCGACGCACTGTCGCTCGTCGCGCCCCTGCTCGACCGGCCGGCGTCGGCAGTCGCGGCGCTGCACATCGCGGCCGTCTGCGCGCTCGGCCTGAACCGGCTGGCCGACGCGGAAGCATGGTGGCGGCGCGCGATCGACGCGATGCCGGCGTTCGAGCCGGCCTGCGACGGCCTCGGCGCGCTGCTCGTGTCGCAAGGGCGCCTGCCCGATGCCGAGGCACTCCTGCGCCGGCAGCTTGCGTCCGTCACGCCGTTGCGGGCGTCGCACCATCACCGCTTCGGCAAGGTGCTCGAAGCGCTCGGCCGGCTCGATGAAGCGGAACAGGCATTCGGGCAGGCGCTGCTGATCGAGCCGCAGTCGGCCGACGTGCTGACCGATCTCGGCAACCTGTTGCGTGTGCTCGGCCGCCACGCCGAAGCGGAACTCGCCTACCGGCTCGCGATTACCGTGCGTGCGGACTCCGTGCTCGCGCACGCCAATCTCGGCGCGATCCTCGTCGACATGCAGCGGTTGCCGGAAGCGGAAGCCGCCAGCCGCCAGGCGCTCGTGCTGTGCCCGGATCACCCGGAGGCGCACTACAACCTCGGCGTCGCGCTGCAGAACCTCGATCGCCTGCCGGAAGCCGAAGCGGCCTATCGCGACGCGATCCGTTGCCGTCCCGGCCTGCCGCAGCCGCACAACAATCTCGGCTGCGTCCTGCGCGCGCAGGGGCGCCACGACGAAGCGATGGCCGTGTTCGCCGACGCGCTGTCGCTCGCTCCGGACATGGCCGAAGTGCATTACAACCTCGGCACCACGTTCGCGCACACCGGCCGCCACGACGACGCCGAACGCGCGTACCGCCGCGCGCTCGAACTGCGTGCGGACTATGGCGATGCGCGTTTCGGCCTGGCGACGCTGTTGCTCGGCCTGGGCCGGTTCGAAGAAGGCTGGCGGCGCTACGAATCACGCTACGAACAAACGGCGTTCGTGCACCGCCGGACCCGCGAGGTGCTGCGGTGCGCGCAGTGGCAGGGCGAGCCGCTCGCCGGCAAGACGCTGCTCGTCTGGCAGGAAGACGGCCTGGGCGACATGCTGCAGTTCAGCCGCTATTTCGCGGAATTTCGGGCGCGGCACGCGGCGCGCGTGGTGTTCGCGTGTCAGCCCGCGCTGCATCGGCTGATGGCGACGGTCGACGGCGTCGACGCGGTGCTCGATCACGAGACGGCGATGGCGCAAGCCGCGCAGTTCGATTACTGGACGAGTTTGCTGAGCGCGCCGATGCACACGGGCACGACACTCGACACGATCCCGCCACCGGTGCGGCTCGCGCCCGATCCGGCCAGCGTCGCGCGCTGGCGCGCACGCCTCGATGTATTGCCGGCCGGCCCGCGCGTCGGGCTCGTGTGGAAAGGTAACCCGAAGCATCGCAACGACGCGCACCGCTCGCTGCCGTCGCTTGCGTTGCTGACGCCGCTATGGAGCGTGCCGGGTGTGAATTTCGTGAGCCTGCAGAAAGGGCAGGGCGAGGACGAGGCGCGTCAGCCGCCGGGCGGCCTGCCGCTGCTGCACCTGGGCTCGGAGCTCGACGATTTCGCGGATACGGCCGCGATCGTCGCGCAACTCGATCTCGTGGTGTGCGTCGACACGTCCACCGCGCATCTGGCCGCGTCGCTCGGCAAGCCTTGCTGGGTGCTGCTGCCGAATCAGGACGTGGACTGGCGCTGGATGCACGGCCGCGACGATTCGCCGTGGTATCCGGGCACGGTGCGGCTGTTCCGGCGCGGGCGCGACGAGAGCTGGATCCAGATGGCCGAGCGCGTGCGGGCGGCGTTTGCCGCGCATTTCGCAGCGGGTCGCGTGACGGCGGACGAGACGGCGCAGGTCGTCTGACGTGACGGCGCGCGCCGCGCGAGTGCGGCGACGCGGCATACTGCGGGGAACGCGGCAAGGCCGCCCCTGCTTTCAGATCAATCGAGGCCCTTGTGGAAAACATCGTCATCGTCGGCTCGTCCGGTCACGCCAAGGTCGTGATCGACATCGTCGAACAGGCTGGCCGGTACCGGATCGCCGGGCTGATCGATTCGTTCCGGCCCCGCGGCGAGGAGACCCTCGGCTACGCGGTACTGGGCGCCGAACGCGACCTGCCGGATCTGGTCGACGCGCACGGCATCGCCGGGCTGCTGGTCGCCATCGGCGACAACCACGCGCGCGAGAACGTGACGGCCGCTCTCGCGGCGCTCGTGCCGTGCCTGCCGTGCGTGTCGGCGGTGCATCCGGCCGCACGCATCGGCAAGGCGTCTGCGATCGGCGCGGGTACGGTCGTGATGGCCGGCGCGGTGATCAATCCGTGCTGCGCGATCGGCAACGGGTGCATCGTCAACACGAACGCGTCGCTCGATCACGACGGCACGATGGAGGATTTCTCGAGTCTCGCGCCAGGCGTCGTCACGGGCGGCAACTGCCGGATCGGCCGCGGCGCGGCGATCGGCCTCGGCGCGATGCTGCGGCACCGGATCGCGGTGGGCGAGCACGGCGTCGTGGGCGCGGGCGCGGTCGTGCTGCACGACGTCGAGCCGTACACCGTCGTGTACGGCAACCCGGCCCGCCGGATCCGCGCGCGCGCGGCCGGCGAGCGTTACCTGTAGGCGTCGCGCGTCAGCGCGCGATCAGCTCGACGATACGGCGGACCATGTCGTCGGTGAGCGCCGGGTAGATCGGCAGGCACAGCACCTTGCGCGCGGCCTCGGTCGCGACGGGCAGGTTGTCGCGGTTGGCGGACGGCAGCCCGCGGTACATCGGGAATTCCGAAATCAGCGGATGGAAGTAGCGGCGCGCGTACACGTCGTAGTCGCGCAGCTTCCGGTACAGCCCGTCGCGATCGAGCGGATAGTCTTCGTCGACGAGGATCGCGAAATACGCGTGGTTCGCGACGGTCTGGCCGCCGAGCGGCACGCAGCGGATGCCGCGCACGTCGGCGAGCAGCGTGCGGTACAGCGTGTCGATTTCGCGGCGGCGCGCGAGTGCGCCGTCGATGTGCTGCAACTGCAGCATCCCGAACGCGGCGTTGATTTCGCTCATCTTGCCGTTGATGCCGGGCGCGACGACCGTGACTTCGTCGACGAAACCGAAGTTCTTCAGGTGGTCGATCCGTTGCTTGGTCTTCGCGTCGGGGCAGATGATCGCGCCGCCTTCGAACGTGTTGAACACCTTCGTCGCGTGGAAGCTCAGCACCGACAGATCGCCGTGGGTGAGCACGCTGCCGGTGGTGTTCTGCACACCGAACGCATGCGCGGCGTCATAGATCACGCGCAGGTTGTAGTTGTCGGCGATCTTCTGGATTGCGTCGACGTCGCACGGATTGCCGTAGCAGTGCACGGGCATGATCGCGGTCGTTTGCGGCGTGATCGCCGCCTCGATGCGCGCAGGGTCCAGGTTGAGCGTGCCGGGCGTGACGTCGACGAATACCGGCTTGATGCCGTTCCACAGCAGCGAATGCGCGGTGGCGACGAACGAATACGGCGTCGTGATCACTTCGCCGTTGATGCGCAGCGCCTGCAGCGCGGTGACGAGCGCGAGCGTGCCGTTCGCGAACAGCGACAGGTGCGGCACGCCGAGATACTCGCACAGCGCGCGCTCGAACTGCTGGTGGAACGGGCCGCCGTTGGTCAGCGTGCGGCTCTCCCAGATCTTCTCCAGGTACGGCAGGAATTCGTCGAGCGGCGGCAGGTGCGGCTGCGTGACGTAGATGCGTTCGTGCGGCAGTTGCGCGACGGACGACGCGGGCAGGCTGGCGGTCATGATGGTCTCTCTCGATCTGACGTGAGGTTCAGGCCTCTGCCGCGGCCTGTGCGGTGGTCATGTCGTCGAACAGCGGCGTGTCGAATGCGGTCGCGGGTTCGCCCGCGCACCAGCGGGTCCACATCGTGCGCAGCGCCGACGACAGCCCGGCCGCGACGACAGCCGGCCGGAACGCGGCGGACTCTCCGCAGCGCGCGCGCAGGCCGGCGCGAAGCGCCTGCAGCGCGGCGGTGTCGCGGCCGAGCGCCAGCGCCCTCGCGACGAAGTCGTCCTCGTCCGTCGCGATGTACGCGTCGAGCCCGACGTGCTGCAGCCAGCCCGCGCTGCCGCGCCCGGCCATCGTCGCGCCGGGGATCGTCACGGTCGGTACACCCATCCACAGCGCGTTCAGCGTGGTCGTCGAACCGGTGTAGGGGAACGCGTCGAGACAGAGGTCGACGCCGTGATGCTGCTGCATGTAGACGGGAATGTTCGAGCGCCGGTGGAACGTCAGGCGGTTGGCGTCGATGCCCGCGGCCGCGAACCATTCGGCCAGCGTCTGCTGGTCGCGGTCGTTGTCGAGTGCGCCGAGCGCCATGCGCGCGGTCGGGTCCGCGTGCAGCACGCGTGCCCACACCTCGATCACGTGCGGGCTCAGCTTGTTCAGGCGGTTGAAGCTGGCGTACGTCGTATAGCCGTTGTGCAGCGCCGGCAGCACGTTGACGGGCGGGCAGTTCGGCGCAGGCATGAACGGCGCGATCGCGGGCAGCCGCACGAGCTGCTCGACGAACTGGTCGTCGAATGCGCCATGCGGCGCGACGAAGCGGTCCGTCAGGTAGTAGTCCATCGCGGCGAGGCCGGTCGTGGCCGGATAGCCGATCCACGACGCCTGAACCGGCGCGGCGCGCTGCGCCAGCGCAACGAGCCGGTTGCGGCCGGTATGGCCCGACAGGTCGATCACGATGTCGATGCCGTCGTTGCGCACGCGTTCGAGGAAGGCCGAGTCGCTCATGCCGGCGACGTTGCGCCAGGTCGTCGCGTGGGCCTTGAAGCGTTCCGACGTGTGATCTTCCTCGAAGTGATTATGATAGAAGTGCATCGCAATGCCGGGGTCGGCCGCGAGATGCTCGATCACGGGCACCGCGTAGGAGGCGACCGCGTGGCTGAACAGGTCGCCCGACACGAAGCCGACCTGCAGCTTACGCGCCGGATCGCGCGGGTTCGAGAACACGGCCGCGCGCTTGCGCTTTTGATTGTCGTAGCGCTTGCCGAACTTGCGGTGCTCCGCCACGAGTGCCTGCGGATCGAATTCGGTGCTGTGCGCGATACTGAACAGCATGCTGCTGTGAGTGACGCTGTCGGTCGGGTTGATTTCGATCGCGCGCCTCAGCCAGCCTATCGCTTCCTGCGTTGCACCCAGTTCGAGCAGCACGAAGCCGAGCGTGCCGCACGGCGCGGCCGCACCGGGCGCGAGTTCGACCGCGCGCCGACAGGCCGCGAGCGCTTCATCCGTGCGGCGCAGCGCGAACAGCACGAGACCGCGAATCCGCATGGCCTCCTGGTGATCGGGCTGAAGCTGGTACAGGCGCGTGCACTGCTCGTCGGCTTCCGAGAGACGGTTCATCGCCCGTAGCGTATCCGCGAGCAGGATGCGCACGAGGACTTCATCCGGCAGCAGTTCGACCGTGCGAAAGCCTGCCTCGATCATCTCCGCGAAGCGGCCTTCCCGGTGAAGCGATGCGGACAGCGCGCGCCAGCATGCGCCGTCTTCCGGGTAGTCGGCGACCAGTTTCCGCGCAAGCGCGGTGGCTTCAGCGTGCCTGTTCTTGGCGAACAGCGCTGCGTGCTTTTGCAGCAGCGTCTGATTGGGGCGGCGGGCAGACTTGCCGGAGTCGCTCCGCCCGGCCGCGGTTTCCAGGACGATCGCCGCGTCGATTCCGCTTGGGGCGGTCGCGACCGCTGCAGTTGCGAGCACGATATCGGGTGACGCCAACTGGGCGATCAGGCTGTTCAGCGCGGGCCCGTGCACGCCGCGTTGTTGCGCGATTTCGACCGCGATCCACGCGGCGGCCGTCTGCCCGCTGCGATGCAGCGCGTGAATGTAGCTGACCCAGTAGTAGCCGTTGTCCGGGCTTGCGCCGAGGGCGGCTTCGAAATGCGGTACCGCATCAGCCGCCTGGCCCATATCGGCCAGCAGCACCGCGAGGTTGTAATGCGCATCCCCATGCGCGGGCATCGCGTCGAGGATGGCCTCGTACAGCGCCCGGGCGTCGTCGAACGCGCCGCTGCGATGGCGCTCGAGCGCGTTGCCCATGACGAGCGCAATGTCCTGCGCAAGCTGCTGTTCGGGCGTAAGCGTGGCGGAGGCGGACAGGTCGAGCGAGAGCATGATGGAATCTGCGGAAAGTCGGTCGATACCATTATGGGTAGCGTGCCGCTGCGCCGATGCCGCGAGATGACGGTAAAAGCCCGGTCAGTTTGGCCGATTGAACGGGCCGCCGCGGGGCCGGGCGGCACCCCAAAAAAACGCCCGCACGAGGCGGGCGGAGGCGAACGAGCACGCCCTCACATCAGCGCGTAGTTCTTGTTGTCAGGTTGGCGGCGCGCGCGTGTCGGGCGCCGCGTGGCGCGATTTAACGGCTCGCGATGCTCTGGTACTGGCCGACGGCCTGCACGCGGCCCATCGCCGCCTGGTATTCGTTGGTCAGCTCCTGCTGCGCGCGTTGCGCGTCGGCGAAGATGCGCGCGTTGCTGGCCTGAATCCGGCGGATCGCGGCGATGCCGGCCGGCGGCTGATCGGCCGCGAGCGACGTAACGAGCGGCTCGCGCAGGTCGACGAGGCGCGCCGCCTCGATCCAGTCGGCCATCGCGGCCGCATGTTCGATCGCGTCGGTGAGCGCGTCGAGCTGGGCGATCAGTTCGGTCTGTTCCATCGTGGCTCTCCTGTCCGGCCGGCGGTCAGCTCTTGTTGCTCGACAGCGCGCCGGCACTGTTCGTGCCGCCGAACAGCTGCGTCAGGTACTGCGAGTTGCTGTTCATCGTCGCCATCAGCGTGTTGAGCGCGGTGAATTGCGCCTGGTACTGGCTGGTCAGCTGCGCGACGTAGTTCGACAGGTTCGTCTGCTGCGTGGCGACGCTTTTCAGGTCGTTGTTGAGCGCGGTCGTGCGTGCGGCGATCAGCCCGCCCGTCTGCGTGTAGTTCGTGATGTCCTTCGTCAGCTGCTGGCCGATCCCGTTCGTCGAGTTGAACAGCGACGCGACGCCGGTCGGGTTGTTCTGCAGCGCGGAGTTGAGCGCGGTGCTGTCGACCTGCAGCGTGCCGTCGGCCTGCAGCGTGACGCCGATCGACGCGAGGTTGACCGTCGAGCCGTTGCTGCTCACGCCGCCCGCGACGACCGACGCGAGTGCGTTGCGGATCGTGTTCAGCGTCGAGTCTCCGAGCAGCGGGCCTTGCGACGACGCGCCGGCCGTGAAGCTCGACAGCGAGCCCATCGTCGTGACGAGCGTGTTGTAGAGCGTCACGAAGTTGTTGATCGCCGACGCTTGCGTCTTCGTGTCGGTGGCGACCGTCAGCGTTTGCGGCTGCGTGCCGCTGACGGCGGCCGAGGTCAAGTTCAGCGTGACGCCGGTGATCGCGCCCGTCACGGTGTTGCTCGCGCTCGTCGCGGCGATGCCGTTGATCGTGAAGGCGGCGTCCTGCGCGGCGGTGCTTTGCTTCCAGGCGGCGCTGCTGTTGGCGGACGCAATGGACGACTGGCCGCCCGTCGTGCTGGCCGTCGACGTGACGCCGAGGCTGGAGAGGCCGTTGTCGCCGGTCACGTTGCTGACCGCGACGCTGATCGCATTCGCCGCGCCGGTCGGCGTCGAGCTGAGTACGAGGTGCGCGCCGTCGCTGCCGTTGACGACGGACGCGACGATGCCCGGGTTGCCGGTCGTGTTGTTGATCGCGGCGGCGATGCCGGACAGCGTGTTGTTGTTGCTGCCCACGTTGACCGTGAACGACTTGCTGCCGAGCGACAGCGTCATCGTGCCGGTGCCGAGCGCCGTCGACGCACCGAACGCGGCCGACGACAGCGACTGCGACGTCGCGATCTGCGTGACGCCGACCGAATAGCTGCCGGCGACGGCGCCGGCGCCCGCGGTCGCGGTCAGGCCGGTGCCGCTCGCGGTGGCGGTGAAGGTGTTTTGCAGCGAGCCGTTCGACAGTGTCGTGACGCCGGCCTGGAGTGCGCTCAGCGCCGCCGAAAGGGCGCCGTACGCGGAAATCTGGGTGTTGTCGCTGGCCTGCTGCGCGCTGAGCGCGGCGGTCTGGCCGGCGGTCTTCGCATTGACGAGCGCCGTCACGAGCGAGTTGACGTCCATCGACGAGTTGCCGGTCGATCCGCTGATGATCGATTGGGCAGCCTGTTGCAGCGCGCTGTTGGCCGAGCTGTTGGCGGCGGTGACGGCGGGATTGATCGTCGACATCGTAGTGCTCCGTGCGGCGGGTAGTCCGTGAAATTCTGGATAAGGACCTGGCGGCGGGGCAAGGCCCCGCGCGCCAAGTGACTACGGCCGGGCCGCGCGTTACGCGGGGCCCGGCCGTGGGTTGCTACGCGATTACTGCAGGAGCTTCAGGACCTGCTGCGGCAGCGAGTTTGCCTGTGCGAGCACCGAGATGCCAGCTTGTTGCAGCACCTGGTTCTTCGACATGTTCGCGGTTTCCTGCGCGAAGTTCGCGTCGGTGATCTGCGACTGTGCCGACGACAGGTCGGTCGATTCTGCCTGCTGCGCCGTGGCGATTGCCGTGAAGCGGTTTTGTGCCGCACCGAGCTGTGCCTGAACGTTGTTCACCGTCTGCAGCGCGTTGTCGATCGACACCATCGCGACGTTCGCACCGCTGACGGTGCTGATGTCGAGGGCAGACACGGTTGCATTCTTGTTGACGGCGTTGATCTGCGCAACTGCGTTCGTGGCCGCGGTGAGCGCCGCTGCCGACATGCTGGCGCCGCCGACGCTGGTTGCGCTCGTTTGGAGCGTCAGAGTGCCGACTGCCGCACCCGTGCCGCCCGTTGCGTTAGTGCCGAACACGGACTGGGCATAGGTTTGCGAGATGGCGCCGCCGTTCTGGTCGGTGAACGTGTAGCCACCCTTGCCGTCCGACAGCACGTTGATCGCGGTGACCGTTACAGCCGCCGCCGCCGTCGTGTACGCGCCGCCGCTGTCGAGGCTCAGGCCCGTCACCGTGCCGACCGTCTGGCCCTTCTGCACCAGACCGCCGCCGATCTGTGCTGCCGACATGCTTTGGCTCAGGTCCAGCGTGATCGTCTGACCGACGTTCGCGCCAACCTGGAACGACACGATGCCTGCGTTGCCGTTCAGGATGTTCGTGCCGTTGTACGTCGTTTGCGACGCGATACGGTTCACTTCCTGGATCTGCTGCGCGACTTCCTGTTGCAGTGCTGCCTGGTCGGTCGTGGACATCGTGCCCGTCGACGCCTGGACGGCCAGCTGGCGGATACGTTGCAGGCTGTTCGTCAGCGACGACAGTGCGCTCGATGCCGTTTGAATCATCGACACGCCGTCGTTCGCGTTCGACACGCCCTGGTTCAGACCGTTGATCTGGGTCTGCATCCGGGTCGAGATCGCGAGGCCTGCTGCGTCGTCTGCCGCGCTGTTGATGCGCTTGCCCGACGACAGGCGGGTGATTGCCTGGGACAGGGCGTTTTGCGAGCCGTTGAGGTTCTGCTGTGCAACCAGCGAGTTGATGTTGCTGTTAATTCCGAGCATGGAAAAATCTCCTGTGTAAGCCGAAAGCCCTGGAAAGCCGTTTTGGCGTCGGCGGAAGCACTCGTTCATTGCTGGCCGCCTCAGAGCAGGATTTCGGCGCACCAAAACAAAACTTGAGGGGCGCGTTGAGATTCGGCCCGATTTTTTATCCTTCTTTGTCATTTCGGACCGATCCGGCGCGATGCCGGATGGAAGGGGCCCGAGAGCGGTCTCGCCACGCAGTCGTTCGCCTGTGCACACGCAATCGACAAAAGGGTGGTTTTGTCTGTGATTCCCTGCTATGATGGCGGGCTGAATTGAGATTTCTGTCAAGCCTCTGCCGTTTTCGGCGTGTCTGCTGGCAGTCAAACGCGGCGCTGCACGCGGCTTGTGAAGCGTACTCGCGGTGCTTTCCGCCTCTCTTTTCCGGCCTCCGAGGCCGTATTTCCGCTCGTTTCGCCTGTTTGTGGGGACGCTCGGATGGCCGGTGCGTGGCGCTTGGCCGCTACGTTTTTGACCGTTTAAGCAATTTAGGAACGACATGACGACGATTCTTCTGAAAGAAAACGAGCCGTTCGAAGTGGCGATTCGCCGCTTTCGCCGTGCTATCGAAAAAAATGGCCTGATCGCTGAACTGCGCGAACGCCAGTCCTACGAAAAGCCGACCGCAGTCCGCAAGCGCAAGAAGGCAGCAGCCGTCAAGCGCCTGCACAAGCGCCTGCGCAGCCAGATGCTGCCGAAGAAGCTCCACTAAGAGCGTCTGACGGTTCGCCGCGAAACGGCGGAGCGAGCTTCGAAAGAA
This sequence comes from Burkholderia reimsis, assembly GCF_003294055.1. NCBI lineage: Bacteria > Pseudomonadati > Pseudomonadota > Betaproteobacteria > Burkholderiales > Burkholderiaceae > Burkholderia > Burkholderia reimsis. The sequence continues at coordinate 26,225 of NZ_QMFZ01000053.1, read as the reverse complement.
GCCGCTCCGCCGTTTTGCTTTTGGGGGCCCGGAATTTTTCGAGCCCCGGGGAAAATCCCGAGGCCGCCGCGGTGCGGCCATGCCGGCAGCCGACGGCTTGCGGTCGCCGGCGCGGCGTTCAGAAGTCGAGCTTCGCGCTCAGGCTCACCGTGCGCGGGTCGCCCGGCTTCACGTAGTCCGCGTACTGGTATTCCCAGTAACGGCGGTTCAGCACGTTGTCGATCGACGCACGCAGCGTCACGTCGTGGCGGCCGATCCGCGTCAGGTAACGCGCCCCCGCATTGACGACGAGAAAGCCCGGGGCGTCGAGGCCGCCGGCCGCGCGCAGCGGCGTCGCGCCGGTGAATTTCGCATCGACGCCGAGCGTCAGCCCCGGCACGCCGGGCACCGCATAGCCGATGTCGCCGGCGAGCACGAAACGCGGTGCGCCCGCGACGCGGTTGCCGTTGTTGCCGATCCCGTTCGCGTACCACGCGTCGAGCAGCATCGCGTCGACGCCCGCGTTCCAGCGCGCGCCGAATTTCGCGCGCGCACCGAACTCGATCCCCTGAATGACCGATTCGCCGTCCTGCACGTAGACGTTCGCCGCGTTCGCATATTCGGCGCTGCGCTCGATGCGGAACAACGCGGCCGTCGCGCTCCAGCGCGCGTGCTCGCTCTTGATCCCCAGTTCGTACTGCTTGCTGCGCAGCGGCTTGAGCACCTGGCCGGCGTTCGCGTAGACGTCGTTCACGCGGCTGCCGGGCTCGAGCGATTCGGCGTAGCTCGCGTACGCGGTGGTCGTCGGCGCGAGCCTGAACACCACCGCGAACGTCGGCGTCACCACGCCGTTCTGGCGATAGCCGGGATCCTCGGCGCCACTCGCCTGGAACGAGCGCTGCTCGTAGTTCATGTAGCGCGCGCCGGCGAGCACCGACCAGCGCTCCGTGAGCTGCACGGTATCGCTCGCGAACAGCGATTTCTGCACGATCTCGCTCGTGCGGTACTGGATGAAGCCGTGCGGGCTGTCGTAGCGGTAAGGATTCGGCGCATACAGGTTGCCGGCGCCGAGCGGCACGAACACGCTGTTCGCCGAATAGTCGTTCGCCTGCTTCTGCCACGACGCGCCGATCACGATCTGGTGGCTGAACGGGCCGGTGCGTACCTTGCCCTCGACCATCGCGCGCCACTGGCTGAAGCGATGATCCTCCATCCCGACGTAGCGGCTGTCGGTGTAGTTGCCGGCCGCATCCTGCAGGTACAGCGTGCTTTCGTTGCGGCGGCGCGTCGCCTTGCTGTAGCTGTACGCGACGTCGAGCTGCCAGTCGGGCGCGAGCTGGTACTGCAGCCCGGCCGTATAGAGCTGCAGGTTCGTGTTCAGGTACTGGTCCCTGCCGCCGAGGTTCGTCGTGCCGCCGCTGATCGTCGCGGGCAGCACGCCGCCCGGATAGCTGCCGGTGAAGATCGACGGCGTCTGGCCCGTCGTGCGGCGATCCTGGTACAGCGCGCCGACATTCACCGACAGGTCGCGCGTCAGGTTCGCCTGCAGCGCGAGCGATACGCTGTCGCGGCGGATGTTGCCGTCGTTGTACGTCTTGCCTTCCTCGTGCGTCGCGTTCAGCCGCGCGCCGAACCTGCCGTCCGGCCCGAAGCGCTGGCCGAGATCGACGTGCTCGGTCCATACATTGGTGCTCCGGTAGCCGACGTCGACGCTGCGCACGGGTTCGGCACCAGGCTGCTTCGTCACGTAGTTGACGACGCCGCCGGGCGTCACGAAGCCGTACAGGAAACCGCCGAGCCCCTTCAGCAACTCGACGCGATCGAGCTGCTCGTACGGCATCGTGATCCCGTACGTGACGAACGGCAGCCCGTCGATCTTGTAGCCGTTCTGCCAGTCGAGCTGCATGCCGCGCACGGTCATGTAGCTGGCCCACGCGCTGTACGCGCCGCTGTTGTCGGACACCGACGCGTCGTTCGCGAACACGTCGCCGAGCTTGTACGGCTGGCGTGCCTCGAGTTCCTCCGACGTGACGATCGTCGTCGAGAACGGCGTGTCGAGCTGGCGGCGCGTGCCGAGCGCGCCGGTGGAGACCGTGTCGGTCAGGTGCTGCGGCGAGTCGTGCGCAGCCGTGACGTTGACGGCAGGCAGCACCGTGGCGCCGCCGGGCGAATCGTCCGCGTGCGCGAGCGACGCGGCAACGCAGGCAAGGGCGGCGGCCACGCGACGTGGACGGACAGGAGGGCGGGCGAGGCTGACGGTCATCGTGGATAAGTAAAAATGCAAGTAAGAATCATTCGCATTGCGATAAAATGTCGCGCATCGTATCAAAACCTGTCGAACGCGCAACAATTCCATGCCGCGTGCAAGGGCATCCAGCCTCGCCAGCGACGGCCGGCACCGCTCGTGCGCGGCGCGTGACCTCAAATGACCTGCATTCCGTTGATCCGGGGCCGCTCGTGCCGGCCCGCTTTCCCTTTGCCGGGTGGGCGATGAACGCGTTCCTGCGACCGTTTCTCGTCCGCCTGCATCGCTGGTTCGGCCTCGCGATCGCGCTGTTCCTGTTCGTCGCGGGGCTGACCGGCGCATTGATCGCGTGGGACCACGAGCTCGACGCGCTGCTGAACCCGGACTTCTACGCCGCACGCAGCGATGCGGCGCCGCTTGATCCGCTCGCGCTCGCGGCGCGTATCGAGGCCGCCGACCCGCGCGTGCAGGTGACTTATCTGCCGCTCGCGATCGAACCGGGACACACGCTGCAGGCCGGCGTGATGCCGCGCACCGATCCGGCGACCGGCCAGCCGTATGCGCTCGACTTCAGCCAGATCGCCGTCGATCCCGCGACCGGCGCGGTGCAGGGGCGCCGCGAATGGGGCGCGCTGTCGCTCGCGCGGCTCGACCTGATGCCGTTCATCTACCGGCTGCATTACTCGCTGTTCCTGCCGGTGTATGGCGGGATCAATTTCGGGTTCTGGGTGATGGGCGTCGTCGGCATCGTGTGGGCGATCGACAGCCTGATCGCGCTCGTGCTCGCGTTTCCGAACCTGAAAAGCTGGCGCAAGTCGTTCGCGTTCCGCGTGCGGCGCGGCGGCTATCCGCTGGTGTTCGACCTGCACCGCTCGGGCGGCGTGTGGGTGTGGGGGCTGCTGCTGGTCGTCGCGGTCACGTCGATCTCGATGAATCTCGCCGTGCCGGTCGTGCGGCCGCTGGTATCGCTGGTGTCGCCGCTCGCCGAGACGCCGTACACGAACCCCGAACACTTCCCGCCCGCGCCGCCGGGCAGCACGATGCTGCCGCGCGAGCGGATCGTCGAGATCGCGCGCGCGGCCGGGCGCGACGCGGGGATCGCCGCGCCGCCCGGCGCGCTGCTGTTCGCGCCGGCGATGAATGCCTACGCGGTCGGGTTCTTCACGCCCGGCAACGAGCACGGCGACGTCGGGCTCGGCAACGCGTGGCTCTACTGGGATGCCGTGACCGGCAAGCCTGTCGCCACCCAGGTGCCGGGCCGTGGCTCGGCCGGCGACCTGTTCATGCAGGCGCAGTTTCCGCTGCACTCGGGGCGGATCGCCGGCGTCGCGGGCCGCGCCGCGGTGAGCGTGCTCGGGATCGTCATCGCGATGCTGAGCGTGACGGGCATCTGCATCTGGGTGAAGAAGCGCAGCGCGCGCGTGCGGGCCGCACGCAGTGCGCGGGCGATTGCGCCGGCGCCGGCACCGTCGCGCGCCGCCAGGTGAGCGGTTGCGCGTTGAGCATCGTTTCGTGAGGGGGCAGCCGGCGGCCTGACCGGAATTGCCGGCATAACCGCCGCAGGGCCGCGGCGAACGATGAGCGGCCGGCGGATGCCCGCGCCGTCAGCCCGCCTTGCGCCGGCGTGCCGGCTGCTTGCCGCCGAGCGCCGCGCATTGCGCGTGGCACGGGCAGCCGACCTCGTGATCGTTGACCATGCCGGTGGCCTGCATCAGCGCATAGCAGATCGTCGAACCGACGAACTTGCAGCCATACGCCTTCAGCGCCTTGCTGAGCGCGTCGGACTGCTCGGTCGACGCGGGCGCGTCACGGTACGACTGCCACGCGTTCTGGACCGGCGTGCCGCCGACGAACGACCACAGGAGCGCGGCGAGCGACCCGTGTTCTTCCCGGATGCGCTGCACGGCACGCGCATTGGTGACCGCCGATTCGACCTTGGCGCGATTGCGCACGATACCGGGATTCTCGAGCAGCTTTTCGATGCGCTTCGGCGTGAAGCGCGCGACGGCATCGACGTCGAAATCCGCAAAGGCGTCGCGATAGCCCGCGCGCTTGTTCAGGATCGTCGACCACGACAGCCCGGCCTGCGCCCCTTCCAGGATCAGCATTTCGAACAGGTGGCGATCGTCGTGCGACGGCACGCCCCACTCGGTATCGTGATAGTGAGCATCCGCTTCAGTCTTCACCCAGTTGCACCGCTGCGACATCGTCTGCCTCGTTTTCAGTGTCGATTCGATCGTGCCAGCATAGCGGAAGCCCTTTTCACGGAACAGCCGGCCGAACGGCAGATGGGCGCGCGGCGCCGATCCGGTTAAGCTTGGCGCCTGTTCGAATCAGCGGGATGAAGGCATGGCGGCATTACTTTTTGCGATCGGGATCGACGGTGGCGGCACGGGCACGCGCGCGGTGCTGGCCGACCGGCACGGGCGCGAGCTCGCGCAGGGGCGCGGCGGCCCGTCGGGGCTCGGGCTCGGCATCGAGCGCGCGTGGGCATCGATCGGCGCAGCTTGCGCGGACGCGTTCACGCGGGCCGGCCTCGCATTCGACTGGCCGCAGTGCGCGCTCGGCTGCGGGCTCGCGGGCGTCAACAATGCCGCGTGGCTCGCCGCGTTTCGCGCGCAGGCGCCGCTCGGCGCGCTCGCGGTCGAGAGCGACGCGTATACGACCGTCGTCGGCGCACACGGCGGCGCGCCGGGGCTCATCGTCGCGCTCGGCACCGGCAGCATCGCGGCGGCGCTCGACGCGGCCGGCGCCTGCCGGATCGCGGGCGGCTTCGGCTTTCCGTCCGGCGACGAGGCGAGCGGTGCATGGGTCGGCGTGCGCGCGCTCGCGTATGCGCAGCAGGCGCTCGACGGCCGCGTACCGCGCGATGCATTCGCGAACGCGTTGCTCGCGGAAACGGGCGCGCAGGATCGCGACGCGCTCGTCCAGTGGTCGTGCGATGCGAACCAGACGATCTACGCGCGGCTTGCGCCGACCGTGTTCGCGCACCGTTCGCATCCGGTCGCGGGCGCGCTGATCGCGCAGGCTGGCGACGAGATCGGCAAGATGATCGACGCGCTCGATCCGCAGCAGGCGCTGCCGGTCGCGCTGTGCGGCGGCCTGGCGGACGCACTGGCTCCGGCCGTGCCGGCGCGCCACGCCGCCCGGCTGCGCGCGCCGCTCGACGATTCGGCGCACGGCGCGCTGCGGCTCGCGCTGCAGGCGCTGCGCGAGGCGGAAGGCAACTGAGCAACTGAAGGCATTCGAGGGCAGCTGAACGCGCACCGAAACCGGGCCGACGGCGGCGATCGACCGGGAACCGTCCGGCAGGCAACCGGGCGCGACGTTAGAATGGCCGTTCCGCAGAGCCCCGAGCGCCATTCTTCCGTCCCATGTACAAAGTCATCGCCACCGATCTCGACGGTACCTTGCTGAACAGCGACCACCAGCTCGATCCGTACACGATCGACACCGTCCGCCGGCTCGACCGCGACGGCCTGCAGTTCGTGATCGCCACCGGGCGCCACTACGCGGACGTCGCCGGCATTCGCGACGTGCTCGGCATCCGGCCGTACCTGATCACGTCGAACGGCGCGCGCGTGCATGCGCCGGACGACACGACGATCCATGCGCAGGACATCGATCCGGCAATCGTCCGCGGCCTCGTGCAGCCGGATATCGTCGGTGCGCACGGCCGCGTGATCGTCAACCTGTTCACCGACCAGGGCTGGCTGATCGACCGCGACGCGCCGCACCTGCTCGAATTCCACCAGGATTCGGGCTTCCGCTACGACGTGATCGACATGGCCGCGCACGACGGCACGGATATCGCGAAGGTGCTGTACATCGGCGATCCGGCCGATCTGGCGGTCGTCGCCGAGCAGATGCGCGTGCGCTTCGGCGATGCGCTGTATGTCACGTACTCGCTGCCCGACTGCCTGGAAGTGATGACCGCGAACGTGTCGAAGGGCCGCGCGCTGCGCTCGGTGCTCGCGCGGCTCGGCGTCGACACCGGCCACTGCATCGCGTTCGGCGACAACATGAACGATATCGACCTGCTCGAAACCGCCGGCCACGCGTTCATGATGAACAACGCGAACCCCGACCTGGTCGCGCGGTTGCCGCACATCCCGCGGATCGGCAACAACTTCGACGCGGGCGTCGCCCGCCACCTGCGCACGCTGTTCTCGCTCGAAGGCAACGCCGCCGCGTCCTGAGCGTCCCGCCCGGGTGGAAATGAAAAACGGGCGCCAGCGGCGCCCGTCGAAATTACCTGCCTCTATCTTCTTGGACAGCGTGAGGCTCGCTGCTCTGCTCGCTTGACCCCGTAGTGATTTATTCGCTTGTGCGAGCGGATGCCGGCAGCAGGTCGACGGCGTTGTCACGCCCCGCGACCAGCGGGTAGATGATCCCGGCGAGTGCCGCGCCGATGATCGGCGCCACCCAGAACAGCCAGAGCTGGCCGATCGCTTCGCCGCCCACGAACAGCGCAGGGCCGGTCGAGCGGGCCGGGTTCACCGACGTGTTGGTGACCGGAATCGAGATCAGGTGAATCAGCGTCAGGCAAAGGCCGATCGCGATCGGCGCGAAGCCGGCCGGTGCGCGCTTGTCGGTGGCGCCCAGGATCACGAACAGGAAGAAGCCCGTCATCACGACTTCGCAAATGAACGCCGCGCCGAGTGCGTAGTGGCCGGGCGAGCGCTCGCCGAAGCCGTTCGTCGCGAAGCCGCTGCCGACGACGTCGAAGCCCGGCTTGCCGGTCGCGATCAGGTACAGCACGAATGCGCCGAGCGTCGCGCCGACAACCTGCGCGACGATGTACGGCACGAGATCGCGTGCGGGGAAGCGGCCGGCGACCGTCAGGCCGACGCTCACCGCGGGATTCAGGTGGCAGCCCGAAATATGGCCAATTGCGAATGCCATCGTCAGCACCGTCAGGCCGAAGGCAAGTGCGACGCCGGCAAAGCCGATGCCGAGGCCCGGAAAGGCGGCGGCCAGCACGGCGCTTCCGCACCCGCCGAGCACCAGCCAGAACGTGCCGAATGCCTCTGCAGCGAGACGCTGAGAAAGATTCATGTAAGGACCTCGTTCAAGTTCAAGTGGATTGAAGGCGACCGGACGACGCGACGCATTTAAACCGTCATCCGGAATTGGTCTGGATTATAGGAAATGAATCGGGTGGGGGAGGGTCAACGATTGTTAAATTTTAATGGCTGACGAATGCCCTTATTAGAATAAGTCCGCATTCTCGATATAGTCGAATCGGTTAAAGATGGCAGCATTAATTTCGAAGGGCAGGGCGGCAGTGCGGATGGCGTAACGGATGTTGGTGTCCCGGCCGGATTCGCCGGGGCCGCATCATCAAAAGGGGAGTCGAAAAATGTCTCAATACGCGAAACTCAAGGCGCAGATCGCGGATCTGCAGGCCCAGGCGGACGATGTGCGCCGCCAGGAAGTGGCGGCAGTGATTGCCGAAGTCCAGCAAAAGATTGCCGAATATGGACTGACTGCCCAGGATCTGGGCTTCGCGGAGCGAGCGAAGCGCGGGCGCCCGCCGAAGAAGGCGCCGCTGCCGCCGAAATACCGCGATCCGAAGTCGGGCGCGACCTGGAGCGGGCGCGGCAAGCCGCCGAATTGGATCGTCGGTAAAAACCGCGATCGTTTCCTGATCGAATGATCGAAAACCCCAAACAAAAGAGCCGCATCGAGATGCGGCTCTTTTGTTTGGCGCGCCGATTGCGGCGCGGATTGGATTACGAAATATTTCTTCGCGGATTTCCGTATCAGGCGCCGGCGACGCGGCGCAATACCGGCTGGCGTGCTCCCGTGCAAAGCGATTCGTAAGTTTCGACATAACGCTGCGCCATTGCCTTCGAGCTGAAGCGCGTATCGAAACGTTCCCGGATTGCGGTGCGCGACAGGCTGTCGATCCGGTGCAGTGCGCCGACCGCGCCCTGTACGTCCTCGACGATGAAGCCCGTGACGCCGTCCTCGATCACTTCCGGCACCGAGCCGCGGTTGAATGCGACGACCGGCGTGCCGCAGGCCATCGCCTCGATCATCACGAGGCCGAACGGCTCCGGCCAGTCGATCGGGAACAGCAGCGCCTTCGCGCCGGACAGGAACGCGGGCTTCTGCGCCTCGTTGATCTCGCCGATGAATTCGACGTGCGCCTCGCCGAGCAGCGGCTCGATCACTTCCTTGAAATAGTCGGCGTCCGCCTTGTCGACCTTCGCGGCGATCTTCAGCGGCAGCCCGCTTTGCGCGGCGATCCGGATCGCGGTGTCGACGCGCTTTTCCGGGCAGATCCGGCCGAGGAACGCGAGGTATTCGGGCTTCACGCCCGGCTGCGGCGTGAGCAGCGTGTCGGGCAGCCCGTGATACACGGTGCCGGCCCACGCGGCCTGCGGCAGCGGCTTGCGCTGGTTGTTCGAGATCGACACGACCGGCGCGTCGGGAAACGCGTCGAACACCGGCTGCAGTTCCGGCAGGTCGAGGCGGCCGTGCAGCGTCGTCACGTACGGCGTGTCGAGGCGCGACATCAGCGAGAACGGCAGGTAGTCGAGGTGGAAGTGCAGCACGTCGAATTCGTGCGCGACCCGGGCAACCTGCTCGAGGAGGCGCATATGGGGCGCCATCGAATCGCGGATCGACGGATCGAGCCGCAGCGCGCGCGGCCAGGCCGCCTCGAGGCGCGCCGACGTGACGGAGTCGCCGCTGGCGAACAGCGTCACGTCGTGGCCGAGTTCGACGAGCGCCTCGGTGAGGTAGGACACGACACGCTCGGTGCCGCCGTAGAGTTTCGGCGGAACGGCTTCGTAAAGCGGCGCGATCTGGGCGATTCGCATGGGTGTTCTCCTGTTTGATCCGGGGGCACGGTGGTGCCGGTGCGGATCCCGTACAAGGTTGCGGAACTCGCCGACGCACGCGGTTGGCGGTACGTGGCCGTGCCCTGGGCGGGGTGCGCGGGGCGCCGGACGGCAAGCTGCGGGGCGGGCCGGCACGGCTCGCGCCGCCGCCCATTGGAGTCCATTATCGATATCGCCCTGAGGGGTTCGAGTGTTTTTTCAAACACTTAAGGCTTGTTACACGATGAAATACGCAAAAACCCCGAGAAAAAGGGCGCGGAATCAGGAATGGAGACAGATGCAACTATTGTTGCGTCATTGTGAAAAAGCACTATAATTTTTACCGATCCGATTGCCGGCAGCCTTGCCGGCAAGCCTTTCGTCATTGAACCGGGGCCATTGGATCCATCTCGGCCGAACCCGCGTCGGAACTTGCTTTCGCGATTGAAGCTTTCAATTCGCCTTGTCGGAAAAATTCCTACACGGTTTACAGACAAATCCTGCATGGCATACGCCACTTCGCTGATACCGGCATAAATGCCGTTTGGCCAAAATTCGCCCTGTAAGACTATAAACGAGCCGACCGAGCGCCCAGAGCGCTCCGAGCGAGCAAACGTTTTCATAACACGAATGGCCAAAGAAAGCTCTTTAACGGGGGAATCATGAGCGCTACCAGCGAAATGCTCAGTGAGATCAAAGAGGTCAACCTGTCGTACCTCCTCCTCGCGCAACGCCTGCTGCGGGAAGACAAGGCGATGGGCATGTTCCGCATGGGAATTTCCCAGGAACTGGCCGACGTGCTCGGGAACCTCACGCTCGCACAGACCGTGAAACTCGCCGCGTCCAACCAGATGCTGTGCCGCTTCCGCTTCGATGATCACGCGCTGCTGTCGTCGCTCGCCGACAAGGGCCGCAGCGATGTCGTCGCGCACGCCCACTCGGCCATCCTGATGGCCGGGCAGCAGGTCGAAGGCGTCCGCTGATCCATCACCCCGCCTTGCGTTGAGTCCCGGCGTGTCGCGCCGGCGGGCAGCGTACTGGCCATCCATCCGAATCACGTCAAGCGGACGGTTATCACCATGGCAAGCAAAAGCGTCGTGATCGAGGTGAAGGAAATCACCCTCGCCATCGAACTGATCGAACTGGGCGCCCGGCTGCAGTTGCTGGAAGCGGAGACGAGCCTGTCGCGGGATCGTCTGATCAAGCTGTACAAGGAACTGAAGGGCGTGTCGCCGCCGAAGGGGATGCTGCCGTTCTCGACCGACTGGTTCATGACGTGGCAGCCGAACATCCACTCGTCGCTGTTCTACAACATCTACCGGTTCATGCAGGACCACGGCCGCTGCGAGCCGATCCAGTCGATCGTGAAGGCGTACCGGCTCTACCAGGAGCACGTGAACCTGTCCGGCGACGAAGCCGCGCTGAGCCTCACGCGCGCTTGGACGCTCGTGCGTTTCTTCGATTCGGGGATGCTGCAGATGACCCCCTGCACGCGCTGCGGCGGCCACTTCGTCGCGCATGCGCATGATCCGCATCAAGGTTTCGTCTGCGGCCTTTGCCAGCCGCCGTCGCGCGCGGGCAAGACCCGCAAGGCCGCCGCCGCGCGCGCCGAACTGGCCGCCGCCGCGGCCTGAGCGCCGCCGGGCGGGCGCGAGCGGGCCGCGCCGGGCGGTGCGGATCGCCCGCTAATCGTCTGCGAATTGCTGGTAAACACCGTCGGGCCGCCGCCGGGCGGCCGCGAAAGTTTTCCTGCCGACTGCCGTAAACCTGTTTAACGGCGGTCTCCCCGCCGGTCATTCGTGAGGGACAGGCAGTGCTGATTATCGTGGGAACACTCGTGACGCTGTTGTCCGTCTTCGGCGGTTATGCGCTGGCAGGCGGGCATCTGGGCGCGTTGATCCAGCCCGTCGAGATCCTGATGATCGTGGGTGCCGGCGTCGGCGCATTCATCCTCGGCAACGGCGGCAAGACCATCAAGGCGACGCTGCGCGTGCTGCCGACGCTCTTCAAGGGCTCGAAATACACGAAGGATGTCTACATGGAGCTGATGGCGCTTCTTTACGTGCTGCTCGCGAAGGCACGCAAGGAAGGCACGCTCACGCTCGAGGCCGACATCGACGATCCGGAAAAGAGCCCGATCTTCACGCAATACCCGAAGATCCTCGCCGATCACCACATCGTCGAATTCCTGACCGACTACCTGCGCCTGATGGTGGGCGGCAACATGAACGCGTTCGAGATCGAGAGCCTGATGGACGAGGAGATCGAGACGCACCACGCGGAAGGCGAAGGCCCCGCGCATGCGTTGATGCGCGTCGGCGACGCGATGCCGGCATTCGGCATCGTCGCGGCCGTGATGGGCGTCGTGCACACGATGGCGTCCGCCGACAAGCCGCCCGCGGTGCTCGGCGCGATGATCGCGCAGGCGCTGGTCGGCACGTTCCTCGGGATCCTGCTGTCGTACGGGCTGATCGGGCCGCTCGCGAGCCTCGCGGAGCAGCGCGTCGCCGAGTCGACCAAGATGTTCCAGTGCATCAAGGTGACGATCCTCGCGACGCTGAACGGTTATGCGCCGGCGATCGCGGTCGAGTTCGGCCGCAAGGTGCTGTTCTCGACCGAGCGCCCGTCGTTTTCCGAGCTCGAAGAGCACGTGCGCCGCGTGAAGGCGAAGTGACGCGGAGCCCCCGATGAGCAAGAGCAAGGATCGCGCAATCGTCGTCAAGCGGGTGGCCCCGGCGAAGAAGGGGCACCACGGCGGCGCATGGAAACTCGCATACGCGGACTTCATGACCGCGATGATGGCGTTCTTCCTGCTGATGTGGCTGCTGAGCTCGGTCACGCCGGTGCAGCTGAAGGGGATCGCCGAATACTTCAACACGCCGCTGAAGGCCGCGCTGTTCGGCAGCGGCGACCGCAGCTCGCAGGATTCCAGCATCATCAACGGCGGCGGCCGCGACCTGTCGAGCGTCGACGCCGGCACGCTGCGCCGCACCGACGGCATGACGCAGCTCGCCGAGCGTCTCGCGAAAGCGGGCGACGAGAATTCCCGGTCGCAGGCGCAGGGTGCGCAGGACCGGCTCGAGCAGGCGCGCCTGCACGACCTGCAGATCAAGCTGATGGCCGCGATCGAGGCCAACCCGACGCTGCGCCAGTTCAAGCAGCAGATCCGCATCGATTCCACGCTGATGGGGCTGCGCATCGAGATCGTCGATTCGCAGAAGCGGCCGATGTTCGCGATGTCGAGCGACCACGTCGAGCCGTACATGCGCGACATCCTGCGCGAGATCGGCAAGACGCTGAACGACGTGCCGAACCGGATCATCGTCCAGGGCCATACCGACGCCGTGCCGTACGCGGGCGGCGAGGGCGGCTACAGCAACTGGGAACTGTCGGCCGACCGCGCGAACGCGTCGCGCCGCGAGCTGATCTCCGGCGGCATGGACGAGGCGAAGGTGCTGCGGGTGCTCGGCCTCGCGTCGACGCAGAACCTGAACAAGGCCGACCCGCTCGACCCGGAAAACCGCCGGATCAGCGTGATCGTGCTGAACCGCAAATCCGAAGAGGCGCTGATGCGCGACGATGCGACGACCACGACGCTGTCGGCCGATGCGGCCGGCTCGCAGCAGCTCGCGCAGCAGCTGGCCGGCCCGGCGCCGGCCGCGCGGCCGGCGCTCGCGGCGTCCGCCGTCGCCGTGCCGAAACCCTGACGCTTAAAAGATTCCGAGACAGACATGATCCGAACCATTCTCGCCATCGACGACTCCGCGACCATGCGTGCGCTGCTCCAGGCAACGCTGGCGCAGGCCGGCTACGACGTGACGGTGGCGCCGGACGGCGAGGCCGGCTTCGACCTGGCGGCCACCGTGCCGTACGACCTGGTGCTCACCGACCAGAACATGCCGCGCAAGAGCGGGCTCGAAGTGATCGCCGCGCTGCGCAAGCTGACCGCCTATACGGAAACACCGATCCTCGTGCTGACGACCGAAGGCAGCGACGCATTCAAGGACGCCGCGCGCGACGCGGGCGCGACCGGCTGGATCGAGAAGCCGATCGACCCCGCCGTGCTGGTCGACCTGGTCGCGACGCTGTCCGAACCGGCCGCCTCCTGACATTCACGCGACGCATTCAACCCGGGACCGGGCATGACTCTCGACATCACTCAGTTCTACCAGACATTTTTCGACGAAGCGGACGAGCTGCTCGCGCAGATGGAGCAGTTGCTGCTGAACCTCGACGTCGGTTCGCCCGACCCCGAGGATCTGGCCGCGATCTTCCGCGCCGCGCATTCGATCAAGGGCGGCGCCGCGACGTTCGGCTTTTCCGCGCTGACCGATACGACGCACATCCTCGAATCGCTGCTCGACCGCGCACGCAACCATGAGCTGACGCTGACCAAGGAAATGGTCGACGCGTTCCTCGAGACCAAGGACGTGCTGTCCGACCAGCTCGTCGACTACCGCGCGAGCGCCGAACCGGACGCGGCCGCCGCCGCGACGATCTGCGCGAAGCTCGAGCGGCTGAAGGCCGAGAGCGGCGCGGACGCGCCGGCTGCCGCTGCCGCGCCGGTCGCCGCTGCCGCTGAACCGGCCGCGCCGGCCGCTCCGGCCGTGGAGACGGCCGCCGGCGACGATCGTGCGCCCGACCACGTGGTCGAGCAGGCCGTCGCGGCTGCGCATCCGGCAGCCGATGCCGGCGCGGACGAAGGCGGCCCGCACCTGAAGATCACGCTCGTGGGCGTCGACGCGAAGGACCAGGAGCTGCTGACCGAAGAACTCGGCAACCTCGGCCGGATCGTGGGCCGCGAGCAAGCGGGCGCCGACCTGACGCTGTGGGTCGAATCGGACGTGCCGTCCGACGACATCGTCGCCGTGTGCTGCTTCGTGATCGACGAAAGCCAGATCCGCGTCGCGCACGGTACGGCGCCGGCCGCACCGGCCGCCGCTCATGACGCCGCGGCATCCGCCGTGGAGCCGGCCCCCGCTGCAGAACCGGCCGCCGCCGCGCAGCCGGTGCGCGCCGAGGTCTTCGCGCCGCAGGCCGCCGCGCAACCGGCCGCACCGGCATCGGCAGCGCCGCCCGCGCCCGCGCCCGCCGCGCCGGCTGCCGCCGTGCCGGCGCCGCAGCCGGCCCAGCAAGCGCACGCCGACCACGCGCCGCAGGCCGCCGCGCATCACGACGACAAGCGCGCGCGCCCGGCCGCCGCGGCCGCATCGGGCGCCGAAGGCAGCTCGATCCGCGTCGGCGTCGAGAAGGTCGACCAGCTGATCAACCTCGTCGGCGAACTCGTGATCACGCAGGCGATGCTCGCGGAAACCGCGAGCGCGTTCGATCCGGCGCTGCACGACCGCCTGTTTAACGGGATGGCGCAGCTCGAGCGCAACGCGCGCGACCTGCAGGAAGCCGTGATGTCGATCCGGATGATGCCGATGGACTACGTGTTCAGCCGCTTCCCGCGGCTCGTGCGCGACCTCGCCGGCAAGCTCGGCAAGCAGGTCGAGCTCGTCACGTTCGGCCAGGCGACCGAGCTCGACAAGAGCCTGATCGAACGGATCATCGATCCGCTCACCCACCTCGTGCGCAACAGCCTCGACCACGGGATCGAGACGGTCGACAAGCGCGTCGCCGCCGGCAAGGATGCGGTCGGCCAGCTCGTGCTGTCGGCCGCGCATCACGGCGGCAACATCGTGATCGAGGTGAGCGACGACGGCGCGGGCCTGAACCGCGAACGCATTCTCGCGAAGGCCGCGAAACAGGGCATGCAGGTGTCCGACAACATCAGCGACGACGAAGTCTGGCAATTGATCTTCGCGCCGGGCTTCTCGACCGCCGAGACGGTGACCGACGTGTCGGGCCGCGGCGTCGGGATGGACGTCGTGAAGCGCAACATCCAGTCGATGGGCGGTCACGTCGAGATCACGTCGCAGGCCGGCCGTGGCACGACCACGCGGATCGTGCTGCCGCTCACGCTCGCGATCCTCGACGGGATGTCGGTGAAGGTCGGCAACGAGATCTTCATCCTGCCGCTGAACTTCGTGATGGAGTCGCTGCAGCCGTCGAACGACGACATCTACACGGTCGGCAACGGCGAGCGCGTGGTGCGCGTGCGCGGCGAATACCTGCCGCTCGTCGCGCTGCACGAGGTGTTCTCGGTCGATGACGCGCGCACCGACCCGACGCAGGGGATCGTCACGATCATGGAAACCGAGGGGCGCCGCTTCGCGATGCTGATCGACGAACTGGTCGGCCAGCAGCAGGTGGTCGTGAAGAACCTCGAAACCAACTACCGCAAGGTGCACGGCATCTCGGCGGCGACCATCCTCGGCGACGGCAGCGTCGCGCTGATCGTCGACGTCGCGGCGCTGAACCGCGAAACCCGTGCGACGCACGGCGCCCGTGCCGGCGCCGAGCTCGCGATGTTCTGATGTCTCTCGCCATTCAACCGATTGGGGGCAAACGTGTCTGCTGAAGTCCAAATGATCAATCCGGCCGCGGCGAACGCGGCAACGAGCCGCCGCGACGCGGAACAAGGCGACGCGACGGGCCAGGAATTCCTCGTGTTCACGCTCGGCGACGAGGAATACGGGATCGACATCCTGAAGGTGCAGGAAATCCGCGGCTACGACAGCGTCACGCGCATCGCGAACGCGCCGGATTTCATCAAGGGCGTGATCAACCTGCGCGGGATCATCGTGCCGATCGTCGACATGCGGATCAAGTTCCATCTCGGCCGCGTCGAGTACGACCACCAGACGGTCGTGATCATCCTGAACGTCGCGCATCGCGTGGTCGGGATGGTGGTCGACGGCGTGTCGGACGTGCTGACGCTGCAGACCGACCAGATCATGCCGGCGCCGGAATTCGGCGCGACGCTGACGACCGAGTACCTGACGGGCCTCGGCACGGTCGACGGCCGGATGCTGATCCTGATGGACATCGAGAAGCTGATGTCGAGCCGTGAAATGGCGCTGATCGAGACGCTCGGCGGGTAAGCGCGCCGCGCGCGCAGGAATTTCGGGAGAATCTGCAATGTTGCATAACTGGTCGATCCGCACGACGCTCACGGCGGTCGGACTCATCCTGGTGGCGCTGGCCGCAGCCGTCGGCGGGCTCGGCCTGTACGCGCTGAATCACGCGAGCCGCTCGCTCGACGAGATCGCGCACGTCGACCTGCCGGCGATCCACACGCTCGACGACACGGCCGCGCACCTGCTGCGCTCGCGCGTCGCGCTCGACCGCTTCCGCACGCTGACCGAAGCCGGCAACACGGCCGACGCGCCGAAAGTGCTCGACCGCGCGCAGGAGCTGTTCGCGAAGTCGAACCAGAACTGGCAGGCGTTCCAGTCGTTGCCGAAGCTCGGCGTCGAGCAGGCGCTCCTCGACGAGCTCACCGCACGCTACACGACGATCGTGAAGGAAGGCGTCGAGCCGGAATTCGCGGCGGCGCGCGCGGGCGACATGGCGGCGTACCACGCGATTGCCGACGCGAAGATCAGCCCGATGTTCGTCGCGTTCGACCAGACCGCGGCGGCCGTGATCGCGTCGCTGCAGAAGCGCGCGGAAGAACGCCAGGCCGCGACGCAGTCGCAGATCTCGCTGATGATCGGGCTGATCGCGGCCGGCATCGCGATCGCGTTCGTCGTCGTGATCGCGATCCGCTTCGCGCTGCGCGGCCTGATCGTGCAGCCGCTCGAGGACGCGATCGCGCACTTCGAGCGCATCGCCGGCGGCGACCTCACGCAGCCGGTGAACGTATTCAGCACCAACGAGATCGGCCGCCTGTTCGGCGGCATCAAGCGGATGCAGGACGCCGTCACGGCGATGGTGCAGGCCGTGCATCGCGGCACCGAATCGATCGACGTCGGCGCGCGCGAGATCTCGACCGGCAACACCGATCTCTCGCAGCGTACCGAGGAGCAGGCCGCGTCGCTGCAGGAAACCGCGTCGAGCATGGAGCAGCTCACGGGCACCGTGCGCCAGAACGCGGAGAACGCGCGGCAGGCGAGCCAGCTCGCGGTGAACGCGTCCGACATCGCGACGCAGGGCGGCGACGTGGTCGGCCAGGTCGTGTCGACGATGCAGGACATCGCGGCGAGCTCGGGCAAGGTCGTCGACATCATCGGCACGATCGAAGGCATCGCGTTCCAGACCAACATCCTCGCGCTGAACGCGGCGGTCGAAGCCGCGCGCGCGGGCGAACAGGGCCGCGGCTTCGCGGTGGTCGCGGGCGAGGTGCGCTCGCTCGCGCAGCGCAGCGCGAGCGCCGCGAAGGAAATCAAGCAGTTGATCGGCGATTCGGCGGAGAAGGTCGAAAGCGGGTCGGCGCTCGTGTCGCGCGCCGGTTCGACGATGGACGAGATCGTGCAGGCCGTGCGCCGCGTGACCGACATCATGGGCGAGATCAGCGCCGCGTCCGAGGAGCAGTCGACCGGCATCGAGCAGGTCAACCGTGCCGTCGGCCAGATGGATTCGGTCACGCAGCAGAACGCGGCGCTCGTCGAGCAGGCGGCCGCCGCGGCCGCGTCGCTCGAGGAGCAGACGCGCCAGATGAAGACGGTCGTCGCAGGCTGGCGCGTCGCGGGCGGCATCGTGCTCGCGCCGTCGCGCGGTGTCGCGCGGCCGGTCGCGCATGAACCGGCGCCTGCGCCGGCGCTGACGTCGGAGCCGCGTTTCGACGCGGCGCCGGTCGCCGCGCTGCCGGCCCCGCCGGCCGCCGCCCAACCCGCACGGCGTGCCGCGCCGGCGCCGCGTGCCGCGGCCGCGTCGGGCGCCGGTCACGAATCGAAGCGCGCGGCCGATGCCGGTGCGCACGCGCCGAAGGACGCGCCGGCTTCCCGTGGCGCCGCCGCGGGCGGCTACGGGCCGCGTCTCGCGAAAACCGCTGCGCCGGCCGGCAAGCCGGCCGCGAAGCCCGCGCTCGTGCGCCCGGCGCTGAACGGCGAGAAGCCGGCGCCGGCCACGTCCGGCACGTCCGATGACGATTGGGAGACCTTCTAAATCATGTCGCACGCGCGCGCGCCGTTTCGACCCGATGCACCGGATGCCTCGCCTCGCGCGGGCGAGCCGGGGCGCGACTTCGCGTTCACGGGCGCGGATTTCGCACGCATCCGCGCGCTGATCCATCAACGCGCGGGGATCTCGCTGTCCGAGCACAAGCGCGACATGGCGTACAGCCGTCTCGCGCGCCGCTTGCGGGCACGCGGCCTCGACACGTTCCGCGACTACCTCGACCTGCTCGAGCAGGAAGACGATCCGCTCGAGTGGGAAGCGTTCACCAATGCGCTGACGACGAACCTGACCGCGTTCTTCCGCGAGTCGCACCATTTCCCGATCCTGGCGGATTTCGTGAAAGGGCGCCCGGCGCCCGTATCGGTCTGGTGTTCGGCGGCGTCGACCGGCGAGGAGCCTTATTCGATCGCGATCACGCTGATCGAGGCGCTCGGCGAATCGGCCGCGCGCGGCGCGTCGATCCTCGCGACCGACCTCGACACGCAGGTGCTCGCGAAGGCGGAGGCCGGCATCTACACGTATGACCAGGTCAAGCACCTGGCGCCGGAGCGGCTGAAGCGCTTCTTCCTGAAGGGCACGGGCGCGCAGGCCGGCCGCGTGAAGGTGCGCCCCGAGCTGCGCGCGATGATCCGCTTCGAGCAGCTGAACCTGACCGATGCGGACTACGGGATCGCGAAGCCGTTCGACGCGATCTTCTGCCGCAACGTGATGATCTATTTCGACAAGCCGACGCAGGGGCAGGTGCTGTCGCGCTTCGAGCCGCTCGTGAAGCCGGGCGGGCTGCTGTTCGCCGGCCATTCGGAAAACTTCACGTACGTCACGCAGGCGTTCCGGCTGCGCGGGCAGACGGTGTACGAACTGACCCGCGACGCCGCGCAGGGCGCGCGGCCGCGTGGCGCGCAGGCGGCCGCGTCGGCCGCGACGGCGTCGCCGGTGCGTGCGCGGGCCGCGGGCGCCGTGCCCGCCTTTGGAGAGCGCGGATGAGCGCACTGCCGATCGCGACCAATCGCTACTTCGACAACCACTTCGGCCTGCCCGGCGTGAAGCTGCTGCCGAACGAGTTCTACACGACGTCCGAGGACATGGTGCTGATGACCGTGCTCGGCTCGTGCGTCGCCGCGTGCATTCACGATCCGTACGCGGGCATCGGCGGGATGAACCACTTCATGCTGCCCGACGACGGCGCCGATGCGGGCGCGGCCGCGTCCGACTCGATGCGCTACGGCGCGTACGCGATGGAAGTGCTGATCAACGAGCTGATCAAGGCCGGCGGGCGCCGCGAGCGCTTCGAGGCGAAGGTGTTCGGCGGCGCGGCCGTGCTGGCCGGCATGACGACGATCAACATCGGCGATCGCAACGCCGATTTCGTGCGCCGCTACCTGGCGCTCGAACGCATCCGCATCACCGCGGAGGACTTGCAGGACGTCCACCCGCGCAAGGTCGCATTCATGCCGCGCACGGGCCGCGCGATGGTGAAGAAGCTGCGGCTGCAGGTGCCGGGCGTGACCGAGCGCGAAGCCGCGCTCGCGCGCGAGGCCGACCGCCTGCGCGCCGCGCGGCCGCGCCCTCACGTCGAGCTGTTTGCGGCGAAACGGCCGGCCGCGCCGCAGCCGGCGCGCCCGCGTATCGAGCTGTTCGGCGCACGCGGCGCGGCGCCGGGCGGTGCCGGCGGCTCCAGTGGCTCCAGTGGCTTACGGGCAGCGAACCCGCAAGCCGGCAGCCCGTATGCGGCGAACCTATCAAGAAAGCAGGAGGCATGACCGCAGTGCAGAAGATCAAAGTATTGTGCGTCGACGATTCGGCGCTGATCCGCAGCCTGATGACCGAGATCATCAACAGCCAGCCCGATATGACGGTGGTCGCGACCGCGCCCGATCCGCTCGTCGCGCGCGAGCTCATCAAGCAGCACAACCCCGACGTGCTCACGCTCGACGTCGAAATGCCGCGCATGGACGGGCTCGACTTCCTCGAGAAGCTGATGCGCCTGCGGCCGATGCCGGTCGTGATGGTGTCGTCGCTGACCGAGCGCGGCTCGGAAATCACGCTGCGCGCGCTCGAGCTCGGTGCGGTCGATTTCGTCACGAAACCGCGCGTCGGGATTCGCGACGGGATGCTTGACTACGCGGAAAAGCTCGCCGACAAGATCCGCGCGGCGTCGCGTGCGCGCGTGCGCCAGGCGCCGCAGCCGCAGGCCGTCGCGCGCGCGGCGGACAGCCATGCGGCCGCGCCGATGATCAACAACCCGCTCGTCAGTACCGAGAAGCTGATCATCATCGGCGCATCGACGGGCGGCACCGAGGCGATCCGCGAAGTGCTGACGCCGCTGCCGCCGGACGCGCCGGCCGTGCTGATCGCGCAGCACATGCCGCCGGGCTTCACGAAATCGTTCGCACAGCGGCTGAACGGCCTGTGCCGGATCGCGGTGAAGGAAGCCGAGCACGGCGAGCGCGTGCTGCCGGGCCACGCGTATATCGCGCCGGGCCACGCGCACCTGTTGCTTGCGAGGAGCGGGGCGAACTATATTGCGCAACTGTCGGACGAGCCGCCGGTCAACCGGCACCGCCCGTCGGTCGACGTGCTGTTCCGCTCGGCGGCGACGCACGCGGGCAAGAACGCGATCGGGGTGATCCTGACCGGGATGGGCCGCGACGGCGCGGCCGGCCTGCTGGAAATGAAACGCGCGGGCGCCCACACGTTCGCGCAGGACGAAGCAAGCTGCATCGTGTTCGGGATGCCGCGCGAGGCGATCGCGCTCGGCGGCGCGGACGAGGTCGCGCCGCTCGCCGACATGAGCCGCCGCGTGATGGCGCGCCTGGCGACGATGGGCGACCGCGTGCAGCGCGTTTGAATGGAATGTCACGGGGCGCGTGCCACGATACGCGTCCCGACGGAAACGAATCTGGAAAGGAACGACGATGGACAAGAGCATGAAAATCCTGGTGGTGGACGATTTCCCGACGATGCGCCGGATCGTCCGCAACCTGCTCAAGGAACTGGGCTACTCGAACGTCGACGAGGCCGAGGACGGCCTCGCCGGCCTCGCGCGGCTGCGCGGCGGCGGCTACGACTTCGTGATCTCGGACTGGAACATGCCGAACCTCGACGGCCTCGCGATGCTGAAGGAAATCCGCGCGGACGCGACGCTCACGCACCTGCCGGTGCTGATGGTCACGGCCGAGTCGAAGAAGGAGAACATCATCGCGGCGGCGCAGGCCGGCGCGAGCGGCTACGTCGTGAAACCGTTTACGGCCGCGACGCTCGACGAGAAGCTGAACAAGATCATCGACAAGATGGCGAAGGCCGGGAGCTGACGTGAACGAGCCGATCCATGCCGCGCTGACGGGCGCCGGGTTCAGCGCCGACGGCCAGGCCGAAGGTGCCGATTACGCGAGCGACCGCATCCTCGCGCGCATCGGCCATGTCACGCGCACGCTGCGCGATTCGATGCGCGAGCTCGGGCTCGACAAGCATGTCGAGCGGGCGGCCGAAGCCGTGCCCGATGCGCGCGACCGGCTGCGCTACGTCGCGACGATGACCGAGCAGGCCGCCGAGCGCGTGCTGAATGCGATCGAGGTGGCCAAGCCGATGCAGGCGCGCCTCCAGAGCGAAGCCGAAGCGCTCGACGCGCGCTGGGCGCAGTGGTATGCGGCGCCGATCGAGCACGCGGAAGTGCGCGAGCTGATGGACGATACGCGCACGTTCCTGCGCACGCTGCCCGAATCGACGTCGGCGACCAGCGCGCAACTGCTCGAGATCATGCTCGCGCAGGATTTCCAGGACCTGACCGGGCAGGTGATCAAGAAGATCATGGACATGGTCTACCTGATCGAGCAGCAGCTCCTCACGGTGCTCGTCGAAAACATCGCGCCCGAGCGGCGCGAGCAGTTCGCGGCCACCGCGGCCGCGCTCGCCGCCGAGCAGATGAGCTCGACCGGCAGCCCCGAGTCGCTGCTGAACGGCCCGCAGATCGCGCCGGAAGGCAAATCCGACGTGGTCCAGGACCAGGGGCAGGTCGACGACCTGCTCGCCAGCCTGGGCTTCTGACCCTGCCGCGTGCATCGGCGCGCCTCCGTTTCGCGGGGCGGCGCGATGCATGCGTCGCGCCGTTTCCACAACGTCCACCACGTTTACCCGGGCTAGCCGCCTGCGCACGCGCCGGTCGGCCTGCGTCGAATTGACACTTCGACACACTCAGCAGGCATACTACGCGTCAGCAGCAACGAAGCGTCATTCATACGACTCATACGTCGGCAGGCGGCGCGGGCACGATCGCCGCGCACGCTGCCACGAAGCCAGTCCCGTGGGAGGGAATGTGAAGCTGAAACGCTTGGGCCGCGCCGTCGCGCACGCGACGGCTGCAACGGGTGTGCTGTGGGCCGTCCACGCGCACGCCGAACTGGGCGGCGCACCGATGTCGCCGCCGGCGGACGATCAGGCCGCAAGCGTGCGCGCGCTGCAGCGCGCGATGCGTTCGGCGGACGGCGTGCAGGCGAGTGCCGCCGCCTATACCGTCCGCGAAATCACGCTCGGGTCGGGCACCGTCATTCACGAATACACGTCGGCCGCCGGCAGCGTGTTCGGCCTCGCGTGGCAAGGGCCGACGATGCCGGATCTCGCATCGCTGCTCGGCAGCTATTTCCCGCAGTACACCGCTGGCGTCCAGGCGGCGCACAAGGCGCGCGGCTGGCGCGCGCCCGTGTCCGTCGACACGAGCGGCCTCGTGATCCGCACGGGGGGCCACATGGGCGCCTTCTCGGGCCAGGCGTGGCTGCCGGCGGCGCTGCCTGCCGGCCTGGCCGGCACCGACATCCAGTGACAGCGGGAGAGCGACCTTGAGCATTCCTCGTACATTCAAGCGCTGGCTCGGCGTGCTGGGCCTCGCGGCGGCGACGGCCATCCTCGTGACCGCATGCGGTGGCGGCGGCGACGGCGGCGGCAGCAGCAACTCGGGCAACACCGGCAACAACGGTTCGGGCGGCTCGGACGGCAATTCCGGGAACACGGCCGTCATCAACGTCAACGCCGGCGTGGCGAACGTGATCAACATTCCGACCATCAGCGTGAAGGTCTGCGCGCCGGGCACGTCGAACTGCCAGGTGGTCAACAACGTGCTCGTCGATACCGCGTCCTACGGGCTGCGGCTCGTCGGCAGTGCGGTGTCGGGCGTGCTCGGCAGTCTCCCGCAGGTGACGAGCGGCGGCGCGCCGGTCGCCGAGTGCGGCAAGTTCGTGTCGAGCTATACATGGGGTTCGGTGCGCACGGTCGACCTGTCGATCGGCGCCGAGCAGGCGCGTTCGCTGCCCGTGCAGATCATCGGCGACCTCGGCACGACGAACGTGCCGGCCTCGTGCACGAACGGCGGTGCGTCGGCCAACTCGGCGAGCGCGCTCGGCGCGAACGGGATTCTCGGCATCGGGCCGGCGCCGGTCGACTGCGGCACGACCTGCGCGACGTCGACGTCGTCGAGCAACAACTACTACGCGTGCCCGAACGGCGACAACGCGAACTGCGCGGTCGCGCTCGTGCCGGTGGCGCAGCAGGTGGCCAACCCGGTTCATCGTTTCGCCGACAGCAGCGGGGTGAGCGTGACGATGCCGAGCATCTCGAACAGCGGGCAGGCCAGCGCAACCGGGACGCTGACGTTCGGCCTGCCCGACCTGACCGGGAAGACCGTGATGACGTCGACCACGACGGGCGACGTCAACGCGACGTTCCTCGGGCGCAACGTGACCGCGTTCTTCGATACGGGCTCGAACGCGTATTTCTTCAACGATTCGTCGGCGAACGGGACGGCATGCACGAGGAACACGCAGTTTTACTGCCCGGCGACTACGGTCAATGACTCGGCGACACTGACCGGCCAGAACGGCGTGTCCGGCACCGTGCCGATCACATTCATGAACGCGGATTCGCTGTTCTCGAACCCGTCGACATACGCGTTCAACGACATCGCGGGCCCGTTCGGTTCGTCCAGCTGGCTCGACATCGGCATGCCGCACTTCTACGGCAGGACGATCTACTTCGGGATGGACAAGACCTCGACCGGCGGCGCGCAGCCGTTCGTCGCGTTCTGACGCGGCAGGGCCGCACGCTGAAGGGAACGGGGGCGAGAAATCGCCCCCTTTTTTTATCCGGCGGCCGCGCACGGCACGACGGGGCGGGCCGGAGCGCCGCCGCGTGCGGGCACAGCGCCTACGATGTAATACCGGCGGCCGTGCCGGCACGACATCGAGGAGGCAGCGCCATGAGCCCGCGCATACAACGCATCACCCCGTTCCTTTGGTTCGACCGCGACGCCGAGGCGGCCGCCGGTTTCTACGTGTCGGTGTTCGACAACGCGCGCATCGTGCACGTCGCGCGTTACGGCAAGGCCGGCGCGCACGCATCCGGCAGCGCGGAGGGCGCGGTGATGACCGTCGCGTTCGAGCTCGACGGGCAGGCGTTCATCGCGCTGAACGGCGGCCCCGTGTTCCAGATCACGCCGGCCGTGTCGTTCGTCGTCAACTGCCGGGACCAGGACGAAATCGACCGCTATTGGGCGCGCCTGTCCGAAGGCGGCGACGAGCGCGCGCAACAGTGCGGCTGGCTGCGCGACCGGTTCGGCGTGTCGTGGCAGGTCGTGCCGGTGCAGCTGCCGGAACTGATGGCGGGCGATCCCGCGCGCGCCGAGCGCGTGATGGCGCAGGTGATGACGATGAAGAAGCTCGATCTCGCCGCGCTGCAGCGGGCGGCGGCGGGCTAGGCGCGTGCGCCGGCCCGTTGCCGGCGTGAACGGTGCCTCGCCGGCCCCATGGCCGGCAGGGGGCCGGGAAAGCCCGTGATCGGCGTATACGGGCGCTAGACCGGCGGCCGGCCGGCACGCCTCAGCTGCGTATGGTCGAGGAAGCGGTGGCCGGGCCCGTACGCGGTGCTTTCGATCCGGACGGCATCGGCCGGCGCGACCGGGCGCCCGGCGGCATCGACCGACACCGATTCGATCTCGACGACCGGCACGCACCAGGCCGCGCGGGCACGTTCCGACGGTTCGCCGCGCGCGTCGGCGCAGCGGAAAGCGACGCTCGCGGGGACATCCTGCGCGCGCAGGGTTTGCGTCGACCCGTTCCACGCATGGTGCAGGGCGATCGTGCCGGGATGCGGTGCGTCAGGCGCCTGCGCGCCGGGCGGCAGGGCCGGCGTGCCCGCGCAGCCGGTTGCCAGCGCGCAGGCGAGCGACAGCGACGGAACGAATGGACGACGGAGCATGGTGCGGTTCGGCCGGAATCGGGAATGACGAAGCGTAGCGCGCCTTGCGCGCCGGCGTAATACCGGCCGGTTAATCGAATGCGTCACTCGCAGCGATTATCGATCGCGCCGGGTTTCATTCGGTTGTAATCAAGTGCCGGATTATCCGGGGCTGTCGTTTATGTCAGGTGTTAAAGATTATTAAAATGACGCGGCGTGCAAGCCTGTGGCGCCGCATTCCGCTGCGGTATCCGTTCCCGCGCCGTACTGGCATGCGCTTCAGCCGGGCGAGCGCATTACCCGCCATGTGAAAATAGATTGGAGTCCGCCGAAATTCAAACATATAATGCCGGCGTTGTTTCCGGGGTCGTCAATATAAAACAGGAGGGTAATAAGATGAATTTTTCAGAAGCCGTTCGTTCCGTACTCAATAAATACGCGACCTTCGAAGGCCGCGCGCGCCGTGCCGAATACTGGTATTTCGCGCTGCTCACCTGCGTGCTGTCGATCGTCGCGCAGGTCGTCGGCGCGGCGGGCCACGACGCGGGCCTGATCACGCTGCTGCTGCTCGTCGTGCTCGGCCTGATTTCGCTCGCGCTGATCATTCCGAGCATCGCGGTCAGCGTGCGCCGGCTGCACGATACGGGCCGCTCGGGCTGGTTCCTGCTGCTGGCACTGATCCCGATCGTCGGCGGCATCCTGCTGCTCGTGTGGATGTGCTCGCGCGGCACCGAAGGCCCGAACCGCTTCGGCGCGGACCCGATCGCGGCGGCCTGACCGACGCCTGCCCCGACGCGCGACGCTGTCGCGTCGGGGCCTGGTTTCGTGCCGCACCCCCTAGACCGCTACACCCGCTTCACCGCTTCACCGCTTCACCGCTTCACCAACCGCTTCACCATTTTCCGGCTTCGCGCCGTCGTCGCTCGGCCCGAAGCCCCAAGCCC
>NZ_QMFZ01000052.1:0-49037 GCF_003294055.1 Burkholderia reimsis | reverse complement strand
CGCCGTCAGGTGATACTGCGTGACGTTCCCGGGGTTGCCCGCGCGGTCGAACGACGCCACGTAGCCGTCGAAGTAACGATCGTTGTCGCCGGTACCCGATGCGACGACGCGCTCAAGCGTCGACAGGCGCGCCTGCTGGTCGAACCGGATCTTGACCTGCTGGCCGATCAGGTCTTCCGGGCGAAGGTCGTGGCGATGGGACAGCAGGTCGAGGTGGATCTCGGGCAACCGGTTCACGTGCTCGTCGACGACGGCGGCGCTGACCAGCAGCACATCCGGGCCGAGCGGCGTATCGAGCGTCACGTAGCGATTGAGCTGGGTCAGGCGCGCCGGGTTGGCGGCGCCGTTGATCGCCTCGGCGATCGCGCCGGGCGTCTTGTCCATCAGCGAGAAGCCGGTCTGCGCGAGCTGCATCGCGCGCTGGACGGTGTCGACGTGCCCGGCCAGCCCCGCGAGCGGGCCGAGGCTGCCGGCGACACTCGACGCAACCGGGCCGGCCAGGCCGCCGAGCGCGCTCAACGAGCCCAGCCCGCCGCCGCCCAAACCATTGGGAATACCCCCGTTCGGAGCGAAACTCATTCTTGTTCCTTGCGTATGATCTCAGGTTCCGTAGGCCGGCTGGCCGGCCCGAAGCCCCGATAATGTAGGACAAATTCCGACAGCGCGAAAGCCACTCGCAAACGTTTACGCTCGCGCCCCGAAAATCGGGAAACCAGGCTGGCAGCGGGATTCCGGGGCAGGATCGCCCTCGGCGCACCCATGGCGAGGAAGTATTCAAGGAGCCGGCGGGGCGATTTCGTCCGGGCACGTGAAAGCACCGGCTCGAATGCGTCTAGCAGCGCCATCCGGTCGTCGAAGACTGCTTCACCCGGTAATGCGCCACGTCAGCATGTCAGGGGCATGACGATCGGCTGCTCGCGGGGCGCGAACGCCCGGAATTCCGCGCCGCGCGCCGCGTCGCCCCGCCGAAACGAAACCTCAGCGCGGCGAAACCACGATCGCCGCCCGCCGGTTCTGCGCGCGGCCCGCCGGTGTCCGGTTGTCGCCCACCGGGTCGAGCTTCCCTTTCCCGACGACCGCGATGCGCTTCGGGTCCAGCCCGAGATCGACGAGCTCGATCGCCACCACCTCGGCACGCCGACGCGACAACTCGACGTCGTAGTCGTCCACGCCCTCTTCGTCCGTATAACCGTAGACCCGCACCCCGTTGATCCCGGCCGAATGGAGCGTGCGCCCGATCCGCTCGACGATCCGCCGCACATCGGGCTTGAGGTTGTAGCGATCGAAATCGAACAGGATCGGCCCGGTCGAGCCGAATTCGAAACCCTGCTGGGTTTCCTGGAAACCGGCCGACTTGAGCGCCGTGACCTGCGTCTGCGTCAGCCCGCGATGAAGCGGTGGCGTCTTGCAGCCGCCCAGCGCCATGCACAGCAGCAGCGCACCCCAGGCGCACGCACGCCCGATGCCCACAGGAAACGAGTGGTTCATTTCGCATCCCCTTCGAGTGCGCCCGCGCCGGGCGCGCTTGTTGTCATCCGCGGCTGCGGCCTCGCCCGCAGCGCGAAACAATCGATCAAACCGGTCCCGCGACACCTTCGGCCAGCTGCCACGAGCCTGGCCGGGCGCGCTTGGCCCGGTACATCGCTGCATCCGCCGCGCGCAGCAAGCCGCTCGCGTCCGATGCGTGGTCGGGATACAGCGCTACGCCGGCACTCATCATGGTGGCCACCATGCGGCCGTCGGACAGCTCGATCGACGGCGCCATGCCGGACAATATCTCGTCGGCGATCCGGCACACGCTGCCCGCTTCGGGCACGCCCGCCAGCATCACCGCAAATTCGTCGCCGCCGAGGCGGGCGACCAGATCGGTCTCGCGCACCTGCGTGCGCAGCCGCGACGCGACGCCGATCAGCACCGCGTCGCCGGCATCGTGACCGAGACAATCGTTGATTTCCTTGAAGCGGTCGCAGTCGAGATACAGGATCGCGACCCGCTGGCCCGTCGCATTCGCGTCGCCGAGCGCGCGCGTCAGGCGCGACTCGAACTGCACGCGATTGGGCAGCCCGGTGAGCGCATCGTGCGTCGCCTTGTGTTCGAGCGACGCGTTTTCGTCGCGCAGCGTGTTCTGCCAGTCTTCGAATTCGTCGAGCAGCGCATTGAAGTCGTCGCCGAGCTCGTTCAGTTCCGCGATCGCCGCCGGCTCGACACGCCGCGCGAATGCCCGTTCGCGCCGCACCGCGTGCGCGACGCCGGCGAGCGCACGCAGCGGTGCGACGATGTTGCGCAGCAGGCGTTTCGAGCTCACATACGCGCCGAACACACTGACGGCCAGGCAGCCGAGAATGCCGCCGATGCCGCCGAGCAGGAAGCCGAAGAACTGGTGCCCGCGGCCGCGCACGACGACCTTCCCGACGACGATGCCGTCATGCACGACCGGCACCGCGACGGGCCCGGGCAGCGCGACGTCGGCCACGATGCGCTCGAGCCGCGCGATCCCGTTGCCGGCTGGCAACTGCCACGTCGCGAACGGCTGGCCGTTGCTGTCGGTGACGACGACCTGCGCGACGTCTTCCTCGCTCGCGATCATTCCGATCGCCTCGTTCGCCGCGACGCGATCGCCGAACACGAGCGCCGCCTCGACCGTATAACCGAGCGAGCGGGCCAGCAGGTTCAGGTTGTTGCCGGCATACGCACGCAACGCGATCACGGCGACGACGATCAACGACACGGCCGCCATCGCGACGGCGACGAACGCGAGGCGCAGGTGCGCGCGGCGCAGCACGCTTTGCAGCGTGGGGCGCGGCATGCGCGAAGGGGGCAGGTGGAGCAAGGGCCGCATCATGGCGCCCCCGGCCGTCGTGCGAGATTCAGCACGTTCGGATGCACGCGCACGCCGCTGCGCGCCACCGCATCGAGATTGATGTCGAACGACACGCGATCGCCGTCGACATTGAGACAGAACATGCCGCCCGCGGTGCAGGACGGATCGTGCTCCGCGATCGTCAGGACGGGATGGCCGGCCAGCGCGCTCCTGACGCGCGTTCTCTCGTCGTTGTTCAAGGTGCCGAGATACACGACGTCGCACGCGATGCCGAGCGACGGATCGTCGAAACGGACATGCTGCACGTCGAGCAGCGTCGAGCCGGCCTGCAGCGTATCGGTCAGGCCGCGCGCGTAGTCGGGGCGGCCGGTGACGCACAGGTGCAGGCGCACGGGCATGGTTGGCCAGCGCGTGAAGCTGACGATGCCGAGCACGACCTGACGCACGGCGGAGTCGTGTGACGAAACGGCGCGATCGGGTGTCGCCGCGGAATCGGCAGGGCTTGCGGCGGCGGCGATGTGCATGGTGTCGGACGGACCGTCCGCGTCGGCGGGAACCCCCGCGAGCACGGCCGGCGCCGCCCCCAGAACGCAAACGATTGCGAGAAGTGCATGGCGCAGTGAAGCGGTACGGCCGGGCCGGCCCGTCTTCCGCGCGGCGATCGCCGCCGCACACGTTGGCGTCGTTGCCGTCGCAAAACCGGCAGCCGCCGCGCACATTTTCGCATCCATGATGGCAACATTCGCTGGCGTCGCTCCGGCGCTGCCTCCCGCCTCCCTCCGTGCGCGAGCAGGCACCGTATCACGCGCACGATTGCTTCATCTTAGGTAAAAATCCGCGTGATCCACCAGTGGGAAACACCCGCTGGGAAGGGGGGCAAGCGCGCTGAATGCGGCCTGCTCGCGACGCCGCGCGTGAATGCGAACATCGTCTTCGATCCAGCGTCGGCGCCGCAGTATTGATCGGCGGATTGGCGCACCGGTTGCATCTTGGATTGCCTCGGTACGAACGGATCGATCGCAGCAGGATGTCTTGCGATGCGCCGTTCGCAATGGCGTGGCGACCACCCGATGCACGCGGCCGCGCATTCCCTCGAACGCGGTCCGTCGCATCCGGTGACGGCCCGCTGCCGAGAAAGCCACTGACGTAGAATGGCCGGCACCGTCGATTCTTACGACGAAACTGCACGTCATCTCACCTCGCTGATTCCAATGAACCTCATCGCCAGGATTTTCGGCGCGCGGCCACCATCCATGGCGCCCGCGCACACGGTCTACTTGCAGCAAGGCCAGGCGATGCCGCTCGCCGACGCGCTGCAGAAGGTCGCCGCGAGCCGCGACGTTGCGCTGCTCACGCAGGCGATCGGTCATTACTCGGGCTATGTTCGCGAAGCGGCGATCGCCCGAGCGGTCGAGCTTGGCGACAGCGCACTGCTCGAACCGATCTCCGCGCGCATCAACGACTGGGTGCCCGAAGTGCGGCGCGCCGCGACAAACGCACTCGTCACACTGCTCGCGACCGTGCCGGCCGCGCACTTCGCCGCCCTGCTTCCGTCGTTGCGCCAGCTCACGTCGGCCACGCGCGAAGATCACGGCCCATGGCTGCACGCATTCGAACAGCGGCTGGTGCAGGCAGGCGGCGTCGATACGATCGTCGACGCGATGCACGCCCCGGACTTCCGGCTGCGCCGCGTCGCCTGCCTCGTGGCATTCGATCACCGGATCCTGCCGGCTGCCGAACTGGTCACGCACGGCCTGACCTCCGGCGACATCGTGCTCGCCCGACGTGCGGTGGCGATGCTCGACGACGTGCCGGCAAGCGATCGCATGCGCTGCATCGATCTCGCGGCCGACTCCCCGTTCGGCCCGGTTCGCCGCGCCGCACTCGTTCACGTGATCGACCAGGGCATCGACGACGGCGCCGAGGCGTTCCTGTGGCGGTCAACGCTCGATTCACAAGGCAGCTTGCGCGCCGCGGCGGCCCGGTTGCTCACCGAACTCGGCCGGAATGTCGCGGACCGCTGCGTTGCGCTGCTCGATACGGGCTCGTTGTCCGGTACTCGGGTTCGCGCGGCGCTGTCGTTGCTCGCCGAACTACGTGCGCCCGCCGCGATAGCGACGATGGAGCGGTTCTCGACGGATGTGCGCAGCCCGGTTCGTGCACACGCACTCGTGCTGCTGGCTCGGTTGTCGCCATCGATCCGGGACGAGGTGGCCGCGCGCGCGCTGCTGGACCCCGCCCGCAGGATTCGCAAAACCGCGGTGCGCCTGTGCGAGCAAGGCGCATTCGTCTCGCTCGCGCAAATCGAACAGGTACTCGAGCGATACGGCGATCGCCATGCCGCACGTGCGATCTGCTCACGGGATCAGTGGGACAGTCTCGTGTGCATCGTGCTGATTGCCGCACGCAATGAGCAACCGGACGATCCGGACGACGCGCTGACGCGCGACCTGCAAACGTGGCTGCGCAATCCCGTCTCGATGTGGACGCGCCCCGGCGCGGCGCAGCGCGCGATGCTCGACACGCCGCAAGCAACACGCCTGCTGGCGAGGGTTGCACGCGATCATCGCGAGGAGCTGCGTACCCGGCTCCTGGAACACGGAATCGAGATCTGACGCGCGAGCGGCCGACAACTCGCAGCCCGCAACACGCCCCGCGCCGTCGCGAGTATGCTTGCAGTTCGAACGAATTCCCGTTCGGGCGAAACAACCGCCACGATCTCGCGCTCGCCCGGCTAACCGTCACTCACCACCACAGATGGACTTCGACGTCATCGTTCTCGGCGCCGGCATCGTCGGCGTCTCCGTCGCACTGCACCTGCAGGATCGCGGACGCAAGGTCGCCCTCGTCGATCGCGGCGCGCCCGGCGAAGGCACGAGCTTCGGCAACGCGGGGCTGATCGAGCGCTCGTCGGTCGAGCCGTATCCGTTTCCGCGCAGCCCGTTCACGCTGATGCGCTACGCGCTGAACCGCTCGACCGATCTCTACTGGCACAGCGCGTCGCTGCCCGCGTTCGCGCCGTGGCTCGCGCGTTTCTGGTGGGAATCGGCGCCGCTGCGCCACGCGGCAGCTTCACGCGACATGCTGCCGCTGATCGAACGCTGCATCGTCGAGCACGACGCGCTGATCGCACGGGCCGGTGCCGGAGAACTGATCCGCGCGAACGGCTGGCTGGAAGCGTTCCGCACGCCCGCCGCATTCGAACGCGGCGTGGCCGAGGCCGGCCTCACCGCACGCCGCCACGGGCTCGGCATCACGCCGCTCGATGCCGCCGCGCTGCTCGCGCACGAACCGAGCCTCGCCCCCGGCTTCTGCGGCGCGTTGCACTGGCTCGATCCGAAAAGCGTCGTCGATCCGGCCGCACTCGTCAAAGCGTATGCGCATCTGTTCGTGCAAGGCGGCGGCACGCTGCTGACCGGCGACGCCGCGAGCCTCGACGCACTCTCGCCCGGCTGGCAAGTGAACACGCAGGACGGCACGGCCGCCGCGCCGTCTGTCGTCGTCGCGCTCGGCCCGTGGTCCGACACGGTGTTCGGCAAGTTCGGCTACAAGATCCCGCTGCGCGAGAAGCGCGGTTATCACATGCATTACGCGCCGTCCGCGCGCGGCGTGCCGTCGGCGCCGATCGTCGATCGCGAATACGGCTACGTGATCGCACCGATGAAGCGCGGGCTGCGGCTGACGACCGGCGTCGAGATCGCGCGACGCGGGCTTCCGCCAACGGGCG
Source organism: Burkholderia reimsis (assembly GCF_003294055.1). NCBI lineage: Bacteria > Pseudomonadati > Pseudomonadota > Betaproteobacteria > Burkholderiales > Burkholderiaceae > Burkholderia > Burkholderia reimsis. The sequence continues at coordinate 42,489 of NZ_QMFZ01000052.1, read as the reverse complement.
TGCAGCTGGAACGCGCGGAACGCGTCGCGCGCCCCGTGTTCGGTTTCGGCGAGCGGCTCGACCCGCAACCGTGGCTCGGCTTCCGGCCGTGCACGCCCGACATGCGCCCGGTGATCGGCCCCGCGCCCGCGCATCGCGGGCTGTGGTTCGCGTTCGGGCACAACCATCACGGGCTGACGCTCGGCCCCGTCACGGGCCGCCTGCTGGCCGAGATGATGACGGGCGAAGCGCCGTTCACCGATCCGGCGCCGTATCGCGCGGATCGCTTCTGAGCGCGCAGCGCATCGACGCGCGCTCAGTCGAGCGCGCGCCCGAAGATGCGGATCACTTCGTCGAGGTGCTCGGCCATCGCGCGGCGCGCGGCGTCCGGATCGCGCGCACGGATCGCATCGAGGATCGCGCGGTGTTCCAGTTCCGATCGGTGCGGCATGTCGTTCGGCATGTACAGCGACTGCAGCCGCTGGAACATCAGGTCGTACTTGTGCGCGAGCAGCTGCTTGATCATCAGCGCATACGCGGCGTTATCGCTCGCTTCCGCGATGCGGATATGAAACAGCCGGTCGCCCGGATGCGTGAGCGAGCCGCTGCGGTTGTCTTCCTGGTTGCGCAGGAACGCCTCGTGGATACCTTCGATCTGCTCGTCGGAGCCGTGCTTCGCGGCAAGCGACGCGGCTTCCGGCTCGATCAGCCGGCGCGCCTGCAACAGCGCGAACGGCGGGATTTCGGTATCGAGATCGAGTGCGATGCCGAGTTCGGGATCGATCTCGATGACCGTGAACGGCGCGGCCTTCCCTGCCAGGCCGGGCGTGGGTTCGGGTGCGGCGGCCGTTTCGGGGTGGCGCACCTTCACGCCGTCGCCGACGCGCACGCTGACGAGCCCGCTCACTTCGAGCGCGATCAGCGCTTCACGCACCGACGTGCGCGACACGCCGAACTGTTCGGCCAGTTCGCGCTCAGGCGGCAGGTAACTGCCCGGCGGAAAATCGCCGGACTCGATCATCGCGCTGAGCTTGTCGGCGATCTGCTGGTACAGGCGGCGGTTCTGGATCGGCTGGATGGACATACGTTGATGCTGGTGATCGGTTGCATTGCGGACGGCCCGGCGAAGCGCACGGGCCGTTCGCGCCTATTTTATATGCCGCGCTTCGCGTCGCCCGGCACCGCATAACAACGCGCCGCCGTCCCGCCCCACAGCGCGCCGCGCTCGGCCGCCGACAGCCGCGACTCGGCCCAGCGCTCGACGATCGACGCGACTTCGTCATACGACGCGGCCAGCAGGCACACCGGCCAGTCCGACCCGAACATCAGCCGCTGCGGGCCGAACGCGTCGAGCGCCGCGTCGAGGCACTGCTCGATATGCCGGACGTCCTTCCCGCGCAGGCCGCGCTTCCAGTCCGCTTCCGTCACGAGCCCCGACAGCTTGCACGCGACGTGTGGCAGCGCGCCCAGCTCGCGCAACGCGGCGCGCCAGCGCGCGAGCGCCGATTCGTCGCGCTCGAATTCGGCCAGCGCGGGCTTGCCGGCGTGATCGAGCACGAGCCAGTGCGCGTCGTGCCGTGCGCAGAACGCCTGCACGTCCGGCAACTGGCGCTCGAACACGAGCACGTCGTACACGTAACCGTTCGCCTGCAGCCACGCGATGCCGCGGTTGAAGCCGGGATCGGCGACGAACGCGCCGGCGTCGGCTTCGTCCTGCACCTGGTGCCGGAAGCCGCGCAGCTTCGGGCTGCGCCATTCGGCGACGCGCTCGGCAAGCTGCGGCGCGGCGAGATCCTCCCAGCCGACCACCGCCGCGATGTGCGTATCGTCGCGGGCGAGATCGAGCAGGAACGCGGTCTCGTCGCGCCCGGCGCGCGCCTGCACCGCGATCGACGCGCCGAGCGCCTGCGCATGCATCAGCGGCCGCAACGCGTCGGGCAGGTAGTCGCGCGCGAGCACCTCCATGCCGGGGCCGATCCACGGATAGTCGGCCGCGCGATAACGCCAGAAGTGCTGATGGGAATCGATACGCACTGCGCCCATGGTGTCCTCGTGTTCTGCTCAGGCGGCCGCCCGCACCGCCGCACACGCTACGCGCCGCGCGCGGCGGCGCCGTGGCACGGCGTTCAGTCGTACAGCACCGCCGCGATCTTCGGATCGTCGATATTGGTCTTGTCGTACCAGTAGAAACCGGTATCGATGACCTTCGGCAGCTTCTCGCCCTTGATCGCCTTCACGGCCGCCTCGACCGTCTTGTAGCCGATCCCGATCGGGTTCTGCGTGATCGCGCCGGCCATCAGCCCGCTGCGGATCGCGTCCTTCTGCTGCTTGCCCGAATCGTAGCCGACGATCACGACCTTGCGCTTCATTTCACGCACGCCGTTGACCACGCCGATCGCCGAGCCTTCGTTGGTGCCGAACAGCCCCTTGAGCTTCGGGTACCCCTGCAGGATCGACTTCGTCACCTCGGTCGACTTCAGCTGGTCGCCTTCGCCGTACTGCACGGTCACGACCTGCACCTTCGGGTGCGCCGCTTTCATCCGCTCGAGAAAACCGTCGCGGCGGTCGATGCCGGTGCGGCTCGTCTGGTCGTGCGCGACCACGGCTACCTCGCCCTCGTCGCCGATCAGCGCGGCGAGCTTGTCGGCGGCCAGCGCGGCGGCGGCCTTGTTGTTGGTCGCGGCCGTCGTCACCGGGATGTCGCTGTCGACGCCCGAGTCGAATGCGATCACCGGGATCTTCTCGGCCTGCGCCTTCTTCAGCAGCGGCAGCGCGGCCTTGCTGTCGAGCGCCGCGAAGCCGAGCGCGGCCGGCTTCTTCGCGATCGCGGCCGACAGCATGTCGATCTGCTTGTCGACCATCGCCTCGGTTTCCGGCCCTTCGAACGTCACCTTCACCTTGTAGTCCTTCGCGGCCTGCGTCGCGCCCGATTTCACGGCCTGCCAGAACTGATGCTGGAAGCCCTTCGAGATCAGCGGGATGTAGGCTTCCTGCGCGTGCGCACCGGCCGTGACGCCGACGGCGAACGTCAGCCCGACGATCGCGTTCAACACCTTGCTCCTGATCACTTCGCGTCTCCTTTTTTCGTATCGACTGGAACGACTGGAACGCCGGCCGGAACCGGCGGTGAAGCACATGCCTGCGTGGATGCGTGCGTGCCTGCGTGCATCAGCGGCGTCGCCGGCGCAGGATGTCGACGTAGACGGCCAGGATGATGATCACGCCCGTCACGACCGTCTGCCATTCCTGCGCGACCGACATGATGCGCAGGCCGTTGGTCAGCACGCTCATGATGAACGCGCCGATGATGGTGCCGACGATGCTGCCCGCGCCGCCCGACAGCGACGTGCCGCCGATCACGACGGCCGCGATCGCATCGAGCTCGTAGCCCTGCCCGAGCGCCGGCTGCGCGGAGTTCAGCCGCGACGCGATCAGCAGCCCGGCGATCCCGCACACCGCGCCGCTGAACGTGTACACCGCGATCTTCCACGCGTCGACGTTCACGCCGGACAGCCGCAGCGCCTCCTCGTTGCTGCCGAGCGCGAACGTGTAACGGCCGAAGATCGTGCGGTTCAGCACGATCGATGCGCCGATCGCGACGAGGAACAGGATCAGCACCGCGTTCGGGATCGGCAGCGCCGGAATGAGGTTGCCGATCAGCGAATCCTGCGCGATCGACGTGAAGCCCGGCGTGTCGTTGAAGTAGATCGGCCGCGTGCCCGAGATCACGAGCGACAGCCCCTTGAGCAGCATCATCATGCCGAGCGTCGCGATGAACGGCGGCACCTTCATCTTCGCGATCACGAAGCCCGATACGCAACCCGACAGCGCGCCGAAAAACAGCGCGGCCAGGATCCCGAGCGGCAGCGGCATGCCCCACTTCGTCAGCACGACGCCGGCCATCACCGCGCAGAACGTCATCAGCGTGCCGACCGACAGGTCGATGCCCGACGTGATGATCACGTAGGTACACGCGACCGCCAGCACGCCGTTCACGGCGGTGGCCTGCAGGATCGTGACGAGGTTGTCGACTTCGAGGAAGTTCGGCGACGCGAAGCTGAAGAACACGATCAGCAGCACGAGGCTCGCGAACGCGAGCAGCTTCTGGCGCGCGGCGGGGTTGAAGAAGCGCGACTTCAGGCTCGATGCGCCGGCAGGCGTATCGCCGGACGCGAGGGGCGGAACGGGATGCGTATCGTTGGACATGATCGGATAGGCGTATGGATCGGCGTCTGAATCAGGACAACACGGTCGACTCGCGCTGCGTCGCGAGCTGCATGATCTTTTCCTGCGTGGCGTCGGCCGCGCGCAGCTCGCCGGTCACGCGCCCCTCGCACATCACGAGAATCCGGTGGCTCATGCGCAGCACCTCGGGCAGTTCCGACGAGATCATCACGATCGCCTTGCCGTCGGCGGCCAGCGCGTCGAGCAGCTTGTAGATCTCGCTCTTCGCGCCGACGTCGATGCCGCGCGTCGGCTCGTCGAAGAACAGGATGTCGCAGTCGCGCAGCAGCCACTTCGCGATCACGATCTTCTGCTGGTTGCCGCCCGACAAAAGGCGTGCGGGCTGCGCGACCGACGGCGTGCGGATCGCGAGCTGCCGCACATACGCGTGTGCGGTGTCGCGCATCGCGCGCGCGTCGAGAAACACGCCACGGCGCACGAAACGGCGCATGCTCGACAGCGCGATGTTGTTCTGCACGTCCATCCCGACCGCGAGCCCGAAGTGCTTGCGATCCTCGGACAGATAGCCGATGCCGTGCTTCACCGCATCGGCCGGCGTGCGGATCGTCACGGTCTTGCCGTGCACGCGGATCTCGCCCGCGTCGATCGGGTCGGCGCCGAACACCGCGCGCGCGACCTCGGTGCGGCCCGCGCCCATCAGCCCCGCGAAGCCGAGGATCTCGCCGCGCCGCAGCGTGAAGCCGACGTCGCGGATCGCACGGCCGCGCGACAGCCCGCGCACTTCGAGCGCGACGTCGTTCGCGGACGTATCGGGCGGCGTGCGGAATTCCGTCGCGAGCTGGCGGCCGACCATCATCGCGATGATCGCGTCCATCGACGTATCCGCCATCGGCACGGTCGCGACGTACTTGCCGTCGCGCATCACGGTCACGCGATCGGCGATCTGACGCAGCTCGTCCATCTTGTGCGAGATGTAGACGATGCCGACGCCGTTCGCGCGCAGGTCACGGATGATGCGGAACAGCTCGGCGATCTCCGCGTTGTTGAGCGCGGCGGTCGGCTCGTCCATGATCAGCACGCGCGAGTCGAACGACAGTGCTTTCGCGATCTCGACCATCTGCTGCTTCGCGACCGTCAGCCGGCCGACCGGCGTGCGCGGATCGAGATCGAGCCGCATCCGCCGGAAGATCGCGGCGGCATCGCGATTCAACGTGTCTTCGTCCACGAACACGCCGAAGCGGCCGCGCGGCTCGCGGCCGATGAAGATGTTCTGCGCGACGCTCAGGTGGTTCATCAGGTTCAGTTCCTGATGGATGATGCCGATCCCGAGCGCCTGCGCGGCGCGCGGATCGGCGATCTCCACCGCACGGCCGTCCATCCGGATCTCGCCGCCGTCGCGCTGGTACACGCCCGCGAGGATCTTCATCAACGTCGACTTGCCGGCGCCGTTCTCGCCCATCAGTGCATGCACTTCGCCGGCACGCAGGTCGAAACGGCAATCGTCGAGCGCCTGCACGCCCGGGAAGCGCTTGCCGATGCCGGTCAAGGCGATCAGCGGCGGCGCGGCAGTCAGGTTCGGGTCGGGTTGCATGGAGCGCGGCCCTCAGCTGATCGCACGGTCGAGATGCGTATAACCGCCGTCGACGAACAGCCACTGGCCCGTCGTGTGCGATGCGCGTGCCGACAGCAGGAATACGGCCGTATCGGCGATCTCGTCGGCCGTCGTGAAGCGTTTGCCGAGCGGCACCTTGCCCGCGATGCCCGCCAGCTTCGCGTCGGGGTCGTCGAAACCGGCGAGCCAGTTGCGGTAAAGCGGCGTCATCACCTCGGCCGGAATCACCGCGTTCACGCGCACGCCGTCGTCGCGCAACGCGACGGCCCATTCGCGTGTCAGCGCGAGTTGCGCGCCCTTCGACGCGCAATAGCCGCTCGTGTTGCCCTGGCCGGTCACGGCCGTCTTCGACGAGACGTTGACGATCGCGCCGCGCGTCGCCTTCAGGTGCGGCACGCAGTAGTGCGCCATCACGTAGTAGTGGATCAGGTTGCGCTCGAGCGACGCGACGAACGCATCGCGACCGGCATCGAGCCCGACGCCGTCGTTGACGCCCGCGTTGTTGACGAGGCCGTCGAGACGACCGAAGCGCGCGACGGTCTGCGCAACCGCGTCGCGGCACTGTGCGTCGTCCTGCAACTCGACCGACATGCACGCGGCCTGCGGCTGCTTCTGCACGAGTGCGCGCCAGAACGCATCGTCGGGCGCGTGGCGCGCGAACACCACCGGAATCGCACCTTCTTCGGCAAGCCGCATCGAGATCGCGGCACCGATGCCCGATGCGCCGCCGGTCACGATCACGACCTTGTGTTGCAGATTCAAATCCACTTCGCGTCTCCGTCGTTCATGTTGTCGGCGCGCACGACGCGCGTCGCGCGCGCCGCGCCTCAGCCCCGGAACCGGTACTGCTCCAGCGATTCGGGTTTCATCTCGATCGAGAAACCGGGCGCCGTCGGCGGCATGTAGGCCGCGCCGCGCACGATGCACGGTTCGACGAAATGCTCGTGCAGGTGATCGACGTACTCCGTCACGCGCGCTTCCTTCGTGCCGGAAATGCACACGTAGTCGATCATCGACAGATGCTGCACGTATTCGCACAACCCGACACCGCCCGCATGCGGGCAGACGGGCAGCCCGTACTTCGCGGCCATCAGCATCACCGCGAGAATCTCGTTCACGCCGCCGAGCCGGCACGCATCGATCTGCACGACATCGATCGCACCGCGCGCGATGAACTGCTTGAACAGGACGCGGTTCTGGCACATCTCGCCGGTCGCGACCTGCACGGGCGCGATTGCTTCGCGGATCGTGCGATGCCCTTCGACATCGTCGGGGCTCGTCGGCTCCTCGATGAACCACGGCCGCGCGAACGCCAGCTCGCGCACCCAGTCGATCGCCTCGTCCACTTCCCACACCTGGTTCGCGTCGATCATCAGCTTGCGATCCGGGCCGATCACTTCGCGCGCGATCGTCACGCGGCGGATATCGTCCTCCAGGTTCGCGCCGACTTTCAGCTTCACGTGGTCGAACCCGGCTTCGACGGCTTCGCGGCACAGCCGCCGCAGCTTGTCGTCGCTGTAGCCGAGCCAGCCGGCCGACGTCGTGTAGCACGGGTAGCCGTCGCGCTCGAGAATCGCGATCCGTTCGGCCTTGCCCGGCGCCTGCCTGCGCAGCAGGTCGAGCGCTTCGTCCGGCGTCAGGCAGTCCGTCAGGTAGCGGAAGTCGATCGCGCGCACCAGTTCCTCGGGGCTCAGGTCGGCAACGAGCCGCCATAACGGCTTGCGTTCGGCTTTCGCCCACAGATCCCACACCGCGTTGACGACGGCCCCCGTCGCCAGATGGATCGCCCCCTTGTCGGGGCCGATCCAGCGCAACTGGCTGTCCGACGTGACGTGCCGCCAGAAACGGCCCATGTCCGCGCGAATCCAGTCGAGGTCGAGGCCGACGACGAGGTGACGCATCGCGTCGATCGCCGCGCAGCAGATCTCGTTGCCGCGCCCGATGGTGAACGTGAGGCCGTGACCTTCGAGCCCGTCGCGGTCGGTTTCGAGCACGACGTACGCGGCCGAATAATCGGGGTCCGGGTTCATCGCATCGGAGCCGTCGAGCTGGCGCGAGGTCGGAAAGCGCACGTCGAGGACGCGCATCGATCGAATGATAGGCATGACGAATCGTCCGCGAAAGGGAATCAGGCCTGCACGGTGCGCTGGCGTTGCTCGCCGAGCCCGTCGATACCGAGCGTGATCACCTGCCCGGCGCGCAGATAGACGGGCGGCTTCTGCCCGAGGCCGACACCCGGCGGCGTGCCGGTCGAGATCACGTCGCCCGGCTGCAGGCTCATGAAGCGGCTCAGGTAGCTGATCAGGTGCGGCACGCGGAACACCATCGTCGCGGTCGTGCCGTTCTGGTAGCGATGGCCGTCGACGTCGAGCCACAGCCGCAGCGCATGCGGATCGGGCACTTCGTCGGCCGTCACGAGCCACGGGCCGAGCGGCCCGAACGTGTCGTTGCCCTTGCCCTTGTCCCACGTGCCGCCGCGTTCGAGCTGGAATTCACGCTCCGACACGTCGTTCACGACGCAGTAGCCCGCCACGTGCGACAGCGCGTCGGCTTCCGCGATATAACGACCGCCCTGGCCGATCACCACGCCGAGCTCGACCTCCCAGTCGGTCTTCTCCGAGCCGCGCGGAATCTCGACGTCGTCGTTCGGCCCCGAGATCGCGCTCGTCCACTTGCCGAACACGACGGGCTCCTTCGGCACTTCCATCCCCGATTCGGCCGCGTGGTCGGAATAGTTGAGCCCGATGCAGATGAACTTGCCGACGCGCCCGACGCACGCGCCGAGCCGCGGCGTGCCTTCGACCCGCGGCAGCGACGACGGCGGAATGTCGCGCAACCGCGCGAGCGAGGCCGGCGCAAGCGCATCGCCGGCGAGATCGTCGATCACGCCCGACAGGTCGCGGATGTGGCCTTGCGCATCGAGCAGGCCCGGTTTTTCATGGTGTTTGTCGCCAAATCTCAGCAGTTTCATGTCGTCTTGAACGGAAATGGAAAGTGAACGGAGAAAGGCGCGGTCAGTTCGACCAGCCGCCGTCGATCAAATGGATCGCGCCAGTCGTGAACGACGCTTCGTCGGACGCGAGGTACAGCGCGAGCGCGGCCACTTCGTCCGCGGTGCCGATGCGGCCGATCGGCTGGCGCGCGACGAACGCCTGGCGCACCTCGTCGGCCGACACGTCGCGCATGCGCGCCTGGTCGGCGATCCGCTGCTCCAGCGACGGCGATTCGATCGTGCCCGGGCAGATCGCGTTGCAGCGGATGCCGCGCTCGACGAAATCGGCGGCCACTGCCTTGGTCAGGCCGATCACGGCCGCCTTGGTCGTGCCGTAGACGAAGCGGTTCGGCACGCCCTTCACGCTCGACGCGGCCGACGCCATGTTGATGATCGACGCGCCGCCCGCTTCGAGCATCGCGGGCAGCAGCGCGCGAATCAGCCGGTACATCGACGTGACGTTCAGGTTCAGCGAGAACGCCCATGCGTCGTCGTCGCAGTCGAGGATCGAGCCGTGGTGGACATAGCCCGCGCAGTTGAACAGCACGTCGAACGCGCGCCCGTTCGCGGCAAGCGCCGCGACGTCCTGCGCATCGGTGACGTCGAGCCGCCGCGTGGCCAGCCGGCTGCCCGCGCGTTCGGCGTCGGCCTCGAGCCGCACGAGCGCGGCTTCGTTGATGTCGGTCGCCAGCACATCGGCGCCCTCGCTCGCGAACCGCAGCGCGGTCGCGCGGCCGATACCCTGCCCGGCCGCCGTCACCAGCGCGCGTTTGCCCTGCAATCTCATGAGCGACTCTCCCGAAAAAAACCGGCCACCCGTCGGCCGATTGGCACAAAGGACTAAAGGTCCAACCAATCATAGGGGCCGACTTTGCGTTTGTCACGAAATCGGAATTCAGTATTTACCCGGGCGTGGAAATCGGCGGTCGAGCAAGCGTCCGGCATTCGACGGCCCGCGAGCGCCCGTCCCGGGATCCGCGCACACCCAATACCGGCGGGCCGTCCAGCCGTTTATCCAGACACGCCCGGCGCAGCGCCGCGCCAAACTGGCGAAAAAGTCATGTTCGCGTCAGGGTCTCAACGGGATGCGCGCGCCATCATGGCGTACCGGACTGCGCTACCGGTCCATCGCCTCCCCGCCCGCGTTCGATCCCTGCGGGCACCTCCGTCCCCCGGCGATGGGCTCCGTGACTGGGCGAGCAGACACGGCGCGCAGGCCGATTTCCCGCCCCGGACTTCATGTCCGGGGCGTTTTTGTCTGTGGTTTTCCAAGAAAATAAGCGTGGATTGTTTCTAAATCGGCAAAAGGTAATTTGAGCCAGACAGGATGTTTTTTCCGGTCACAGACGCTTACATTTAGCGCACCACTCATGGAAACCGCTACGGATTCGCCATCGGGTAGTGACATCCACTGCCACGGCCGAACCGCACGAGCTTTAGGAAACGGCAAAATGAAGGCCTCCAAATCCCTGCCTGTGCTCGATCCCGCCGACGTCCACGTCGAAATTCTCGAACGCTCCGATACGCTGCTCGTCGTCCGCTGGGTCGAGCCCGGCCGCTGTCACTACGGTGAACAGCGCTGGCGCCGCCGCTTCGCGCAACGCACCGGCACGTGCGCGCTGTCGCGCCAGGTCATCCAGCGCGGCGACGAAGTCTTCCGCCCGGCCGAACGCCCGGCGCCCGCGAACGCGGCCGCGATGATCTCCGCCGCCGAAGTGCTCGCGCTGGCCGGCGGCAGGTAAATCCTGCCGGCCGCGCATCGCGGCATGCGGTGCCTCACGATGCGCAAGCCCTAGAAGCGCCGGTCTAATTCCCCTGCTTGTCTGCCACGACCACGCGCACTATCGTTACACCACTCGATGTAACGATTACGTGCCGCGGCCATCCGGTCGCGCCGATGGAGGCAGACATGCATGCATGGAGCGCGCGCCACGTCCCGGCGCAGGGCGGCAAGGTCGCGGTCGTGACCGGTGCCAACAGCGGGCTCGGCTGGCAACTCGCGGAAACGCTGGCCGCGAAAGGCGCGACCGTCGTGATGGGCTGCCGCGATGCGGCCCGCGCCGCGCAGGCCGCCGATGCGATCCGCCGGCTCCATCCCGATGCCCGCGTCGAAGTCGACGCGCTCGACCTCGCCGATCTCGCCTCGATCGCACGCTTCGCCGCCGATGTGGCCGAACGCCATGGCCGCGTCGATATCCTCTGCAACAACGCCGGCGTGATGTTCCTGCCGCTGCGCCATACGCGCGACGGCTTCGAGATGCAGTTCGGCACCAACCACCTCGGCCATTTCGCGCTGACCGGCCATCTGCTGCCCGCGCTGCGCGCCGCGCGCCGGCCGCGGGTCGTGACGATGTCGAGCGGCCTCAACCGCGGCGGCCGGATCCGCGTCGACGACCTGCGCGCCGAGCGCCGCTACAACCGTTATCTCGCCTATTGCGACAGCAAGCTCGCGAACCTCGTGTTCGCGATCGAACTGCAGCGCCGTTTCGAGCGCGCGGCGTTCGCCGGGATCAGCGTGGCCGCGCACCCGGGCTACGCGGCAACCAACCTGCAGTTCGCGGGCCCGGCGATGGACAGCTCGCCCGCGCGTGCGGCGCTGATGCGGGCCGCGAACCGTTATCTCGCGCAGCCGGCCGACCAGGGGGCGCTGCCCGCGATTCATGCGGCGACCGCGCCCGATCTCGCGGGCGGCGCGTATATCGGGCCGTCCGGCTGGTTCGAGTCGCGCGGGCTGCCGGCGCCCGCGAGCGTGCCACGCGCGGCCCGCGACGTGGGATCGGCGGCGTTGCTGTGGGAGGCATCGGAAGCCGCGACGGGCGTGCGCTTCCTCAGCTCGGGCGCGCCGGCCGGACGTTCGCCGGGCCGGCCGTTCGACACGGCGGCCGAGGCGCGCTGAAATGCGTGCCGGCCTCCGCAACATTCTTCATACTTGTTGCACCAACCGATAAGAAAGCCCGTTGAAAGCCTGAGTCGACGCGCCACTGTTACTGCCCAGGAAACAATCTATCGTCAAAATCAGCGTTTACCCTGAACCTTCCGATGACTAAGATTTGATCAATCGCTTAAGACATGGTGTCGAGAGCGAACTCAATAAAACACCGGAGGTCATCATGAAATCGCTCGTTTCCGCAGTCGTTGCCGCTGCCGCCCTGTCCGCTTCGTTCGGCGCATTCGCCCAAAGCACCGTGACCCGCGCGCAAGTGAAGAACGAACTGGTTCAGCTCGAACAAGCCGGCTACAAGCCGGGCCTGTCGAGCCCGTACTACCCGAACGACATCCAGAGCGCCGAAGCGCGTGTTCATGGTGCCGACACCAGCGGCTACGGCGCGCAACCGGCTCCGGCCGTCCACTCGGGCGCCCCGGCCGCAACGTCGTCGAACGCTCGCGACTCGATCTTCTTCGGCCAGTAAGCCGATGCGCCCCCGACGGGCGCCGCGCGCAGCGCGATGAAGAAACATCAGGACGAGCCCCCTTGCGGGGCTCGTCCTTTTTTATGAAACGCATACCTCCGCCGCCCGGCAGCGGGTGGCTTCGCCCGGGCGCCTTGCGTCCGGGCGCTTTTTCATCCTGCGCGGCAGGTGTGCAGGCAGGATGAAGCCGCGCGTGCCCGTCAGTGCGGTGCGGCCGCGGCGGGCGCCGAACGCGACAGCACGCGCCACCGCGACAGCAATTCGTCGCGATCGACGTAGCAGCCCTGCAGATGCCGGCGGCCGGTCGACGGATCGAACTCGGTGCGCGCATGCAGCACGCGCCGGTTGTCGAACGCCCACATGTCGCCCGCCCGCAGCCGGCGCTGCACACGAAAGCGCGGCTCGCGCGCAAGCGCGAGAAACCGCCGGTACGCGCGATAGACGGCCGCGACCGAGCCGGCCGGCGCATCGAGCGGCCCGCGCAGGAAGTTCGCGACGCGCACCTCGGTCACGTTGCCGCGCGCATCGAGCCCGATCACCGGCGCCGAGCAGCGATAGTCGCTGTTCGCACTCTTGTTCCAGAACTCGAACGGCGTCGACGCGAGTTGCTCGAAATCGGCCGGATGCTCGCGCCGCAGCGCATCCGCCAGCGCGAAGCCGTCGAGGAACACGCTGTCGCCGCCGGTCGCATCGTTCGCCAGGCAATGCAGGAACTGCACGCCCGGCTGCAACTCTCGGGTCGGCAGATCGGTATGCGGCGGCAGGTTCAGCGACGTGTACGCATTGCTGTCCGGGCGCGGCTTCGATTCGACGTCGAACAGCACACCGAAATTGCTCTCGCGGATCAGGCCGACGCGGCGCGCGATCTCGTCGACGCGCCCGCGCTCGGCCGGCACGCCTTCGACGAGCGTCAGCCCGGTGCGCTGCAACGCGGCGAGCCATGCGAGCAATGCGCCGTCGTCCTCCATCACGTCGCGCCACGCGAACACGCCGATGGCCGTCGCATCGTCGCCGGCCCACACGTGCCGCCCGTGCGCGGCCTGGCGCTCGGCGCGCGACGCATCGTCGTACGCATGCGCGCGCAACCATCCCGGCGACCACGCGCTGCGATGTCCGTCGTTCCACTCGACATGCAGCGCGCCGTCGGCTTCGACGTGCACCGCGCGCGCGGCAAGATCCTCGCGCGCGTCGGCGATCTCGAATACCTGTTCACGCGTGACGGCATGCACGCATTCGGAGCACGCGCAGTTGTCGCGCAGCCAGTCGAAATGAAACGGCGATCGTCGCGTGTCGCTCCACTCGACGTCCACCGCTGAGTCGCCAATCGCGACCGCCGCAATGGTCGCGTCGACCGAAAACGTCCGCCAGTCCTCGATACGGTGTTGCGCTGCCTGCATCGTTGCCTCCCGGAAACGCCCGCTACGCGTGTGGTGCGAGCAGAAACCCGCCGACCGTCCGGTGCATCCGCGCCGCCTGCGGGCTCGTTCCGAGCGCGCGCCAGCAGCCGTGCACCAGCCCCTCTCCCATCCAGTAGTGCGCGGCACCGCCGGCCGCGCGAATCCGTTCGACGTACACGCGCGCATCGTCGCGCAGCGGATCGTGTTCGGCGCCGATCGCGAGGACGGGCGGCAGGCCGTCGAAACGCGCAGCCGCGAGCGGCACCGACGCGCGCAACAGCGGATTGCCGTCTCCCAGCGCATCGGACAGGCCGCCGTTCCAGTACAGCGCGCGATAACGATGGACATCGTCGAGCGTCAGCATCGGTGCGTACGCTTCCGTTTCGCGCGCCGGCGATTGCGGTTCGAACCCGAGCATCGGATAGACGAGCGCGAGGCCGTCGACACCGCCTTCGCCCGCATCGCGCAACGCGGTGGCCACGGCCGCCGCGAGCATGCCGCCCGCGCTGTCGCCCGCGAGCGTCAGCGGATGCGCGCACGGCCCGAACGGCCAGCGCGCGTCGCGTGCGGCGCGCGTGACGGCCAGGCAATCTTCAAGCGCGGCCGGCGCGCGATGCTCGGGCGCCAGCCGGTAGTCGACCGCGATCACGTCGAGCCCCGTATCGGCCGCCAGTTGCGCGGTGATCAGCGCATGACTGTCGAGCGAGCCGACGACGAAGCCGCCGCCATGAAAGAACAGCACCGTGCCGCGCGGCGCACCCTGCGCGGACGTGTAGCGCCGCAGCGCGATCGCGCGGCCGTCGGGCGCCTGCCAGACGGCGTCCTGCTGCACGATGCCGGCCGGCAGCGCGGCCGGCGTCCATTCGGCCGCGAAGCGGTCGTAGAGGCGGCGCTGCTCGGCGGGCGCGCGTTCGGCCGCGCCGGCCGGATACCACGCGTCGACGGCAGCGACGAACGCCGCGATTTCCGGTTCGAGCATCGTGTGCGCTCCGCGCTTGAAGGTTCGCGCCCGCTATCGGCGCGGCGGCAGCGCGATCACGCGGCCCGCATGCGCGGGTGCCGCGCAATCGCGCTGCAACGCATGCAGCCCGGCCACGCGTGCGGCCACGTCGTCGTCGAACGGCGCCGATTTCGCGCCGTCGCGCGTATCGACGTGCAGCAGCATCTGCTCGCTCGCCGATACCGCGTCGTCATGCCCGTCCGCGAACAGCTCGAGATACAGGTGCAGCCGCTTCGCGTCATGCGCCAGCACGCGCGCATCGACACGCACCTGCGTGCCCTCCTTGATCTCGTGCAGGTAGTTCACGTGCGCTTCGAGCGTGTAGACCGAGCGGCCCCGCTCGCGGCGCGCGGCGTCGTCGAGGCCGATGCGATCCAGCAGCGCATCGGTCGCGAAGCTGAAGATCAGCAGGTAGAACGCATCGCGCAGGTGGCCGTTGTAGTCGACCCATTCGGGCCGCACCACGTCGCGGTATATCGTCAGCGGGGTATCGCCGGTCATCGCCTTCAGTCCTTTAGTGCTTTAGTCCTCGAATCGCATCCCGTGCCGCGCCTTCACCGCGGCGATCGACTTCAGCACCTCGGTGATGCACTCGTCGCGATAGCGTTCGAGTTCCTTGATGCTGCGCGTGCCCTGCTGTTCGGTCGTGCCTTCGACGACGCTGTCGATCAGCGCATCGGTGAGCGTGGGCGCGACCAGCTTCGTCCACGGCAGTTCGAGCGCGGGGCCGAACTGCTGCATGAAGTGTCGCATGCCCGCGTCGCCGCCGGCGAGCGTGTAGGTCAGGAAGGTGCCCATGAACGACCAGCGGATGCCCGCGCCGAAGCGGATCGCGTCGTCGATCTCGCCGGTCGTCGCGACGCCCTCGTTGACGAGGTGCAGCGCCTCGCGCCACAACGCCTCGAGCAGCCGGTCCGCGATGAAGCCCGGCACTTCCTTGCGCACGTGCAGCGGCCGCATGCCGAGCTTGCGATAGATCTCCATCGCACCTTCGACCGCTTCCGGCGACGTGCGCGCGCCGCCGAGCACCTCGACGAGCGGCAACAGGTAGACGGGATTGAACGGGTGGCCGACCACGCAGCGCTCCGGATGCGTCGCCCGCGCGTAGAAATCCGTCGGCAGCAGGCCCGACGTCGACGACGCGATGATCGCGTCGGGTTTCGCCGCAAGGCTGATCTGCTCATGCAGTTCGAGCTTCAGCGCCTCGCGCTCGGGCGCGCTTTCCTGGATGAAATCGGCATCGGCGACGCATGCTTCGATCGTCTCCACGAAACGCAGCCGCGCGGGATCGGCGCCGGGCGCGAGGCCGACGCGCTCGAGCGCGGGCCACGCGTTCGCGACGTTCGCGCGCAGCCGCTCCTCCGCGCCCGGCGCGGGGTCCCAGACGACCACGTCGAGACCGTGCGCGAGCGCGCGGGAAATCCATCCGCTGCCGATCACGCCGGTGCCGATGGCGGCGAACGTCTTGATGTCGGTCTTCACAGCCATGTCAACGCATCCTTCAAATCAGGGGAAATCGGTGGGCGGCCGCGCTGGGCGTGCCGCCGCGTCATGTCGGTCAGTCGGCGCAACCGCTCACGCGAACTCGGCGACCGCTCGGCGTTCGAGCGGACGCTCGCCCCGTGCGGGCAAGCCGAGCTTGCGGCGGCCTTCGGCCGGCGTCAGCACCCGGGCGCCGAGCCGTTCGACGATCTCTCTCGCGCGCTCGACGAGCGTGCCGTTGGTCGCATGCACGCCGCGATCGAGCCAGATGTTGTCTTCGAGGCCGACGCGCACGTGGCCGCCGAGCAGCATCGCCTGCGCGACCATCGGCATCTGCATGCGGCCGATCCCGAAGCCCGCCCAGTGCGCACCCGGCGGCAGGTTGTCGACCATCGCCTTCATCGTGCCCGTATCGGCCGGCGCGCCCCATGGAATGCCGAGGCACAGCTGGAACAGCGGCGGATCGTCGAGCAGCCCTTCCTTCAGCAACTGCTTCGCGAACCACAGATGGCCCGTGTCGAAGATTTCCAGCTCCGGCTTCACGCCGAGTTCCTGGATGCGCTTCGCGCCGGCGCGCAGTTGCGCGGGTGTCGACACGTAGATGTAGTCGCCGTCGCCGAAATTCAGCGTGCCGCAGTCGAGCGTGCAGATTTCAGGCAGCAGCTCCTCGACATGCGCGAGGCGCGTGAGGCCGCCGACCAGGTCGGTGCCCTTGCCGAAGCGCATCGGGTCCTCGCCCGGGCCGATCTCGAGATCGCCGCCCATGCCGGCCGTCAGGTTGATGATCACGTCGACGTCGGCCGAGCGGATGCGGTCGACCACTTCGCGGTACAGGTTCGGGTCGCGGCTGCCGCGCCCCGTCTGCGGATCGCGCACGTGGCAGTGCGCAACGGTCGCGCCGGCCTTCGCGGCCTCGATCGCGGCGGCCGCGATCTCCTTCGGCGTGACCGGAATCGCCGGATGCTTGCCGACCGTATCGCCCGCGCCGGTGACGGCGCAGGTGATGATGACTTCATGGTTCATGCTGGTTGCCTCGCTTGACTCGGGTTGTGTCGCATTGCGGGTGTTTCGTCAGGGCGCGCCGCGGGCGGCGCGCGGGCCGTCACAGGCCGAGATACGCCTTCACGGCCGGCAGCCCGTCCTTGCCGTCGAACGTCTTGACGCCCGCGAGCCACGGATCGAGCACCTGCGGGTTCTTCTTCAGGTACGCCTTCGCGGCGTCGGCCGGCTTCGTCTTGTTCATCACCGACTGCATCAGCTGGTTCTCGAGCTGCGTCGAGAAGCGCAGGTTCGTGACGAACTTGCCCGCGTTCGGGCAGCGCGCGATGAAGTCGGGCGCCGTCAGCGTGTACACGCGCGCTTCGCCGTAGTTCGGGCCGAACGACGCGTCGCCGCCGGACAGGTAGTTCATGCTCAGCTGGATGTTCATTGGATGCGGTTCCCACCCGAGGAACACGACCCACTTCTTCTCGCGGATCGCGCGCTCGACCGTCACCAGCATCCCGGCCTCGCTCGATTCGACGAGCTTGAAGCCGCCGAGCCCGTACTGGTTCGTGTCGATCATCTTCTGGATCGTCGCGTTCGCGCTGCTGCCCGGCTCGATCCCGTAGATCTTGCCGTCGAGTTCAGCACGGTGCTTTGCGATGTCCTCGAAGGTTTTCAGGCCGGCCTGGTATTCGTAGCTCGGCACCGCGAGCGTCGCCTTCGCGCCGGACAGGTTCGGCGGTTCGACGACGTTGATCGACTTGCTGTCGAGGAACGGCTGGAGCTGCTTCTGCTGCACGGGCCACCAGTAGCCGAGCGACACGTCGAGCTGCTTGCTCTTCAGGCCGGCGAACGAGATCGGCACCGACGCGATCGTCGTGGTCGGCTTGTAGCCGAGCGCCTCGAACACGGTCGACGCGAGCGCCGTGGTCGACGTGATGTCGGTCCAGCCGATATCCGCGAAACGCACGGTGCGGCAGGTCGCGGCCTCCGTTTCGGCCCATGCCGCATGCGTGAACGCGCCGGTCGCCAGCACGGCCGCGGCAAGCGCGGCAATCTTCGTCGACTTCATGGTTCGGTTCCTCCCTGTTGGACTCGTGGCAGCCGGTGCGCGGGGTGTGCGCCGACCTGCATCGTGGGAGTAAAAGTAACGAGCCATATTGGTCGCGAGAAGACCGGCGGCGACCTGTTCTTGACTGTTTGCGACTATGAGTGGAAACCACTAGGTTTCTTGGGAGGCTTGTTGGACGGGGTTCTTGCGCGTATTGCGGGGGAATTCAGTTTGTCCACGTGCGGCGCGATGCCTGGGGTTCCGCCGGGACGAAACGGAACGCCGGTGCGGCTTCTGGCCCGGCACGCGCACGCCGCACCGACGAACGGGTGTCATGGACGCATGTGAAGCTGGCCCGGCCTCCAGCAGCCGAAAGCGCGTTTCGTATTGCGGAATCCGCACCGATTTCCCGCCCCGCCGCGTTTTCGCCGCTTGAAAACTTGTTTTGCATCGCAAAAACAGCAACGTAACCCGTTGAAAAACAACAAAAAATAATGTCTTATGTCTTATATAAGACATCACCAAAAGCTCAACGGGCGGCGTTACTATTTATCCCATGCAGTTCGCTGCGACAGACGTGGCGGGCACGCTCAACCAGTTACTCAAACGCGCTTTGCTCCCAGGAGATTGACATGGCCCAGTATCAAGACGACATCAAGGCAGTTGCCGGTTTGAAGGAAAACCACGGCAGCGCGTGGAATGCGATCAGCCCCGAGTACGCCGCCCGCATGCGTGCCCAGAACAAGTTCAAGACGGGCCTGGACATCGCCAAGTACACCGCGAAGATCATGCGCGCCGACATGGCCGCCTACGACGCCGACCCGTCCAAGTACACGCAGTCGCTGGGTTGCTGGCACGGTTTCATCGGCCAGCAGAAGATGATCTCCATCAAGAAGCACTTCAACAGCACCGAACGCCGCTACCTGTACCTGTCCGGCTGGATGGTCGCCGCGCTGCGCTCCGAGTTCGGCCCGCTGCCGGACCAGTCGATGCACGAAAAGACCTCGGTCAGCGCGCTGATTCGCGAGCTCTACACGTTCCTGCGCCAGGCCGACGCGCGTGAACTGGGCGGCCTGTTCCGCGAACTCGATGCCGCCAAGGACGCTGCCGCGAAGGCCGCGATCCAGGACAAGATCGACAACCACGTCACGCACGTCGTGCCGATCATCGCCGACATCGACGCCGGTTTCGGCAACGCGGAAGCCACGTACCTGCTGGCCAAGCAGTTCATCGAAGCGGGCGCATGCTGCATCCAGATCGAAAACCAGGTGTCCGACGAGAAGCAGTGCGGCCACCAGGACGGCAAGGTCACCGTGCCGCACGAGGACTTCCTGGCGAAGATCCGCGCGATCCGCTACGCGTTCCTCGAACTGGGCGTGGACGACGGCATCATCGTGGCCCGTACCGACTCGCTGGGCGCCGGCCTGACCAAGCAGATCGCCGTGACCAACACGCCGGGCGACCTGGGCGACCAGTACAACGCGTTCCTCGACTGCGAAGAACTGTCGGCCGACCAGCTGGGCAACGGTGACGTGGTCATCAAGCGCGACGGCAAGCTGCTGCGTCCGAAGCGCCTGCCGAGCAACCTGTTCCAGTTCCGCGCCGGCACGGGCGAAGCGCGCTGCGTGCTCGACTGCATCACGTCGCTGCAGAACGGCGCCGACCTGCTGTGGATCGAAACCGAAAAACCGCATATCGCGCAGATCGGCGGCATGGTCAGCGAGATCCGCAAGGTCATCCCGAACGCGAAGCTGGTGTACAACAACAGCCCGTCGTTCAACTGGACGCTGAACTTCCGCCAGCAGGCGTATGACGCGATGAAGGCAGCAGGCAAGGACGTGTCGGCATACGACCGTGCGCAGCTGATGAGCGTGGAGTACGACGAGACGGAACTGGCCACGCTGGCCGATGAGAAGATCCGCACGTTCCAGGCGGACGCATCGCGCGAAGCAGGTATCTTCCACCACCTGATCACGCTGCCGACGTACCACACCGCCGCGCTGTCGACCGACAACCTGGCCAAGGAATACTTCGGCGACCAGGGCATGCTGGGCTACGTGGCCGGCGTGCAGCGCAAGGAAATCCGTCAGGGCATCGCCTGCGTGAAGCACCAGAACATGTCCGGCTCGGACATCGGCGACGACCACAAGGAATACTTCAGCGGCGAAGCAGCGCTGAAGGCGGCAGGCAAGGACAACACGATGAACCAGTTCTGATCGTCGCCATACCGGAAGCACGACGCCAGCCCGTTCGACGGGTTGGCGTTTTTTTTATCCGGCGGGATGACGCACGGGGTGCCCTTCAGGCATCGTGCCGTGCGCTTTCCGCTGCGATCACGCGCACGAACGCGTCCGCCAGCACCGTCGGCTCGACCGGCAGCACCAGCGAGCACGCGGATTTTGCGTCGTCATCCGAGATCGGCACGAAAACGACTCCGTCGATACCGAGGCTCGCCATCCGCTCCGGCACGATCGCCACGCCCTGCCCGGCCGCGACGAGATTCAGCATCGACGTCTTCGGCGACACGATCCGGGCGGTCGCGGGCACGAATCCCCGTTTCAGGCAAAGGTCGATCACGACGCGCGCCAGCCCGCCCCGCTCCCGATGCACGGCCGACACGAACGGCTCGTGCCGCAGCCGCGAGATCGCGGTGCGCCGGCGGCCCGCCAGCGGGTGATCGGCCGGCACCGCCACGCACAAGCGCTCGGCCGCGAGCTCGACGAAACGCACGCGAGGATCGCGGCGCAGCACCGGCACACGGACGATCCCGATATCGGCGTTGCCGTTCGCGATCTCCAGCACCTGATCCTCGGACGACGCGCGGTCGAGGTCGATCCGCGCACCCGGGCATGCGCCCATGAAACGCTCGAGCACGGGCATCAGGCTGCCGACGGGAACGGTACTCGAATGCAGGAGCCGCAATACACCGGCTTCACCGCGCGACAACCGTGCGCCCTCCTCGGCCGCGGCAGCCAGCGTCGCCGGAATCGACGCGACGCGATCGCGATAGATCGCGCCGGCCGGCGTGAGCCGCACGCCCCTCGGCTCCCGGTCGAACAGCGGGAACCCCAGTTCGTCTTCCAGTTGACCGATCTGCCGGCTCAGCGCCGACTGCGCGACGTGGAGCGCGCTCGCGGCCGGCGTGAAGCCGCCGAGATCGGCCACGGTCAGGAAGTACTGAATTTGTCTCAGGGAAGGCATGCCGAAACGAGATGGACAAGCGCCAGATTTGATATTTGCGTTATACCGTCGCGCTTCCCAGAATGGAAGCCTGTCGTGCCGGAACCGCCGTCGCGGCCACATCGTCGGAGCTGCCCTCTTCGTGACTACTCTCCTGTCGTATCTGCTGGCCGTCGCCGCCGGCATCAGCGTGGCGTTGCAGCAGGTGCTCAACGCCAACCTCCGCGCGCAGCTCGGCTCGCCGTGGTGGGCCGGGTCGGTCAGCTACCTCGTCGGCCTGGCCGCGATGCTCGCCGTCGCGCTCCTGTCCCCGCACCCTCGCCTGAGCGGCACCGTCGCCGAGGCGGGATCGTGGTTCAGCTGGACCGGCGGATTCTTCGGCGCGGTGTTCGTCGGCATCGCGATCCTGATGGTGCCGCGACTGGGCGCCGCGACGACGCTTGCACTGATCGTCGTCGGGCAGATGACCGGCGCGCTCGTGTTCGATCATTTCGGTGTGCTCGGCATCCAGCAGCATTCGGCCAGCCCGATCCGCCTGGCCGGTGCGGCGTGCCTCATTCTCGGCGTGGTGCTGGTTCGTGCGTGACGCGTTCGTGGCGTTCGCGACATTCGTTGCGTTCGCGCGTGCGATGGGATGTCGTGCTTCGTCGTGCTCCGACCCGGCCGGCTGGCCTTGCGCACCGCCAGGTGCCGCATCGAGCGGATGCTTCAGTTCGAGCGCGCCTGCGCCGAACGGGATCGGCGCCCGGCCGCGTTGCCGCGATCCGGATGTGCCCGCCTGCGGCATGCGTGCGCGGCCGACGTGGCGGCGACGCACGCACCCGTCGTTACGCTCATGCGTAGTTCATCATCACCGACTTGCTTTCCGTGTACTGGTCGATCACCGCGCGACCGAGTTCGCGGCCGAAACCCGACTGCTTCATCCCGCCGAACGGCATCGCGTTGTCGAGCAGCGAGTGGCAGTTGACCCACACCGTGCCCGCGGCGATGCGCGGGATCAGCTTGTGAATCGCGGAAAGGTCGTTCGACCAGATGCTCGCGCCGAGGCCGTATGGCGTGTCGTTGGCGAGCTGCACGGCCGCGTCGACGTCGTCGAACGGCATCGCGACGAGCACCGGCCCGAAGATCTCCTCGCGCACGACGCGCATCGCCTGCGTCGTATCGACCAGCACGGTCGGCTCGACGAAGAAGCCCGGGCCGTCGATCGCGCGGCCGCCCGCCGCGGCGCGCGCGCCCTCGCCGAATCCCGAATCGATATAGCCGCACACGCGCTCGCGCTGCTTCGCCGAGACGAGCGGGCCGATCTGCGTCGACGGATCCATCCCCGGGCCGATCTTCAGGCTCGCGGCGATCTTCGCGACGCGCCCGATCACGTCGTCGAACACCTTCGCGTGGATGTACGCGCGCGACCCGGCCGTGCACACCTGCCCCTGGTTGAAGAAGATCGCGTTCGCCACACCGAGCGCGGCCTTGTCCGGATCGACGTCGGGCAGCACGATCACCGGCGACTTTCCGCCGAGTTCCAGCGACATCCGCGTCATGTTGTCGAGCGCCGCGTGGCCGATCGTCTTGCCCGTCTGCGTCGAGCCCGTGAACGCGATCTTGTCGATGCGCGGATCGCGCGACAGCGCGGCGCCGGCCGTATGACCGTAGCCGGTGACGATATTGACGACGCCGTCCGGGAAACCGGCCGCCTGGATCAGCTCGCCGAGGCGCAACGCACTCAGCGGCGTATCTTCCGCGGGTTTCAACACCACGGTGCAGCCCGTGGCCAGCGCGGGCGCGAGCTTCCACGCCGCCATCAGCAACGGGAAATTCCACGGAATGATCGCGCCGACCACACCGACCGGTTCCTTGCGCGTGTAGGTGAAGATCTCGCTGTCGGGCATGTACGGCATGCCCGCGTCGATCACGCTGCCTTCGATCTTCGTCGCCCAGCCGGCCATGTAGCGGAAGCACTGCGCGGCCATCGCGACATCGAGACCCTGCGCCACCATCACGGGCTTGCCGTTGTCGAGCGACTCGATCTCGGCCAGCTCGCGCGCATTCGCGTCGATCAGGTCGGCGAGCGCCAGCAGCAGACGCTCGCGGTCGGTGGTCTTCGCGGTGCGCCACGGCCCCGCATCGAATGCGCGCCGCGCGGCCGCGACGGCCTGTTGCACGTCGTGCTCGTCCGCCTCGGGCACGCGCGCGAGCACGGTGCCGTCGGCCGGATTCACGACGTCGAGCCGGCGGCCCGACGCAGCGTCGGTCCACTCGGCGCCGATCAGCATCTTCTTCGGCTTCGCGAGAAACGCGCGTGTGGCGTCGAGCAGCGGAAAGTTCTGGTTCGTCTCCATCTTCGTTCTTCCTCGATTTCCTGAATCGGTCGGTCAGTAGCGATCGACGACGCCGTCGACCCCGCGTGCCTGCAACGCGCGAACGAGGCCGGCGCGCACGGTCGCGACGTCGGAATAGGCAGGACGGCGGTGCGCGGCGACTTCGGCGGCCGTATAGGGCTTGAAGTCGCGCGGCAGCGCGTCGCGGTTCATGGTCGTGAGTACCCAGTTGAGCACGTCGGCCAGGTCCTGGTCCGACAGGGCCGAGTTCGACGCGCCGGGCACGCGCATCACGTACTCGCGCCCGGCCGGCAGATGCGTGAAATAGCCGAGCGAGTTCGCGAGCGGCGGCACCTTGCCGGCGATACCGCCGCCCGTGGCCGTGTGGCAGCCCATGCAGTTGAGCACCCAGTGCTGCCGCGCGAGCGCCGCGTCGGCCGCGCCTTCCGCATGCGCGGGTGACACGGTCAGGCCGACGACCGCCCCGGCAAGCATCAGCAGCGACGACAGGCGGCGCGACAGGTGGCCGAGCCACGATGCCGCCGCGCATCGCGCGCGCGGCGCGACGTCGCAAACGCGGGATGCACGGGCAACCTTCACAGGCCGAGCCCCTTGATGACGACGTCGCGTTGCGCGTGAACAGCCGTGCCGTCCATCGCCTTCGCGCGCGCCGCGCGGATGTCGGCCGCCGTGAACGGCTTCGCATCGCCGTGCTGCGCGTTGAGATCGAACACGACGTAGTTGAGCACGTGCGCGATATCGTCGTCGCTGGCGCTCGCAAACGACGGCATCTTGAAGTTGTAGCTCTTGTCGTGCACCTTGATCTCGCCGAACATCCCGTGCAGCAGTGTCGCGACCAGCTGCGCACGCCCCGCCTCAGCCGTCGCATACTTGCCCGGATACTCGGTCAGCGGCGGCGCGAGGCCGTCCTGCCCTTTCCCGCCCGCCTGGTGGCAGACCGCGCACTGCGCGTCGAACAGGCTCTTGCCGGCCGGGTAATGCACGGCTTCCTGCGCGCCGGCGGCGCCTGGCAACGCGAAGGCTGCCACGGCCGTCATGCACGCGACTGCGATCTTTCCTGCTTGCGTCACTTTCATTGCTTCGCCGCCCCCAACAGAACCGAAACCGAACAGTGGTAATTCGAATTGCCGTTCGCCATGCACCAGTTGATGTCGTTGTTCAACGACAGCTTGTACAGCGGCTTCTCGCGCTCGTTGCGGTTGCAGAAGCACTTGCCGCACGACGTCTTGCCGCAGCAGTCGTTGTACGACACGATGTAGTCCGAACCATCGTGCGGATTGCGGCAGGTGCCGATCCACGTGATCGGCGAAGGCGTCGTGCCCGGCGGGCAACTGCTCGACGTGCCGCCGCAGCAACTGCACAGCCAGCCGTCGATCGCGCAGTATTTCCAGTAGTCGCAGCTCATCGGGTCGTCGCTCGCCCCCGAGGCGGCGGCACCGGATGCGCCCGACGCCGCATCGGCCGCATACGCGGTGCGATCGACGGGCAGCAGCGGCAGCATCGCCGATCCCACCAGCACCTTGCCGAGCTTCGCCATCGCACTGCGCCGCGAACTGTGCTGCGCGACGCCGCGCGCCGACCGCTCGAACCATGAATCAAACAGGCCCATGTCGTTGTTCTCCCTTGACGTTGAAAGAGGGTCGGCCGGTCATGCGTGCTGCGCGTGCGCGTCGTGGCTGTGATCGCCGTGCACGAACTGCTGCAGCGATGCGACGCCGCGCTCCTTCGCTTCGAACAGGCTCTCGAGATGCTCGCGCGTATTGACGAGGCCCTTCGCACGCACCGTGCCGGTTTCGTCGAGCAGCACCGCATACGGCAGCTTGCCGATCTGGTACGCGAGGCCGAGCTCCTGCGACAGCACGTACGGGAAGCGCCCGAGGTCGTGCTTGCGCGCGAAGCGCGTGTGTTCGTCGATATCGCCGTCGCTCGCGAGCACGATGTTCACCGGCGTCGATTCGCTCGCCTGCAGCGACGGCAGCAGCGGCAGCAGCTTCTTGCAGACGGGGCACGTCGGCGACAGGAAGAACAGCAGCGTCGCCTTGCCCGACGCATCGATGCCGCCGACCTTCACCTGAGAGCCGCGAATGTCGGTCAGTTCGAACGCCGGCGCGATCGCGCCGACCGCCGGCCCCTTGTCGATCATCAATGCGCCGGCCGGCATGATGCGTTCGTACAGGATGCCGATCTGGCGCACGAGCGCGAGACAGATCGCGCCGAGCGCGAGGACGGCCACCCACAGCAGGGCGGTGGAAACGGTGAGAGCGGTTTGCATCATGAATTCCTCAGATGGGAAAGGCGCGGTACGTTGGCGAGCAGCACGTCGACGGTGAGCAGCGCGCAGACGATCAGCAGCACGGAGAAGAACAGCGTCAGGTAGTCGAACCACACGACCGCGCGCGCGCCCGGCTCGACGAGCGCGGTCGCGGCCAACGCGGCGAGCAGCAGCGCGCGACCGACGTGCAGCCAGCCGATGCCGCGCGGCGCATCCGCTCGCGCGGCCGCGAAGCCGGAACAGCCGCAGTCGATGTCGGTGTGGCCGCGCAGCAGATTGATCGCGATTGCCGCCGCGAAGGCGACGAGCAGCGCGATCAGGCCGATCGCGCCGGCCGTGCGCGTATCGGGAAACAGCAGTGCCGCCGCGCCGACGGCTTCCGCGAGCGGAATCGCGAACGCGACGGGCGCGGTCAGCGCGTCGGGCAGCAGCCGGTAGCCGGCGAGTGCCTGGCTGAACGCGGCGGGACGGCGCATCTTCGCGAAGGCGCCGAGCAGCACGACGACGGCAGCGCCGGCCTGCGCGCTGGTGGCAAGTACGGGATCGAGCGTCATCGCGGCCTCACGGGTTGACGAGCAGCGACGACGTATTGCCGATCTGCTTCTCGACGTTCTGCAGCTTGCCCGTGCGTGCATCCATCACGACGAGGTCGGAGGTCGCCGTCAGCCCGTAGAACAGCGGCTTGTCGTCCTCGCTGACCTGGATCGACACGAGGGGATCGATCTTCTGCTGCGCGAGATCCCAACGCGCGACACGCTGCTTCGACTTCAGGTCGACCACCCACACCTGCGTGCCGGGGTCCTTGTGCGAGCCGTCGCCGCCCTTGTGCATCAGCACGTAGTAGCGGTTCTGCTTCGCCTGCACGGCCGTCTGCTGCATGCCGCCCGGGCGCCAGCCTTCGGCGCGCTCGGCGTCCGTCAGCAGCGGCCACGGCTTGCCGAACACGGGCTTGTCGCCGCTGAAATCCGCGCTGCGCACGTTGCCGCCGTAGGTCGTAAACAGATAGTCGCCCTTGTAGCGCGACGCGTTCACGAACGCCGGATCCTTGTCGACGTCGATGAACGCATCCGACATCGTGCGCTTCGTTTCCTTGCCGTTCGCATCGAGCGTGACGGTCAGCGCCTTGCCGCTTTCACACAGCGCCGTGAAGCGGTCGTTGCCCGACGGATACGCGAGCACGCAGGCCGCCGTGTCGATCTCCGACAGCACCTTCTTCGAGACCGCGTCGATCACCGTCACCGACGCGGCCGGCGTGATGTTCGCGACGTACAGCCGCTTGCCGTCCGCGCTGAACGCGGTGTTGTACGGCGACGGCACGTGCTGCGCATGCTTCGCCGGAATCACGATCTCGCCCGCGTGATCGAGCGTCGTGTTGTCGGTGATCTCGACGACGTCGGTGCGCGTGCCGTGCGAGCCGCGCGAGAAGTACGTCGTCGCGACGAAGCTCGTCTTGCGGTCCGGCGAGATCGCGAGGCCCGGGCCGAAGCCGCCGTCGATCTGGCCCAGCAGTTTCTTCGCATCGGCGTCGTACACGTAGATGCGTCCGTCGGTCATCGACGGCATCGAGATGTCGACGATATAGACCTCGTGCGGATGCCAGGGCGGCATCTTCTGCACCACCAGTTCTTCCGGTTTTTCCGTCGCATTCGCGCCGCCGGCCCATGCCGCCGCGAACGCCAGCGTCGCCGCGAGCACCGCGGTTCGTCGCCTTGTCCTCATGTCGCCTCCAGTTGGGGAATCACGTAACGTGGGGCGACTGTAGTTCGACAATAAATCCGGTCAGCACCCGGACCGGCACCGCGTGCGTGCCGATTCGGGATATTGGAAAACCGCCTGAAAGGCACGCCGGCCGAAGGCTTCCGACCCTCCGACAAATGCGCCCGGAATAGCGCTGCCCCTTATTGCGCCGACCACGCGGCCGGTTTAATCTTGCGCGGTCCTGATCGACGCACCCGGAGGCGCTGTGTTCGTGTTTCACGAGAGGTTCGACAACGCGGACCGGCATGCCGAGGCGCTGCGCGGCTGGAACCAGCGCTACGACCAGATCGGCTCCGGCGCGTATCGCAGCGCGGTCAAGCATGCGGTGCTGGACAGCGTGCAGCTGTTCCAGGAAGCCGCCAACGTTCGCATCATCCAGCGCGGAAGATTGCCGCACGACCAGACGGTGTTCGGCATGCCGCTCACCGGCTCGGGGGCGTTCGCATTCGGCGGTGCGCGCATCGAACGCGGCACGATGGTGCTGGCGCGCGGCGGCACCCCGTTCGAGCTGCACTCGCCCGACGACATGTCGCTGATCGGTGTCGTCGCCAATGGCGAACTGATGCAGCAGATCGAGGATGCGGCCGACGTCCGCCTCGACGAAGCCACGTTGCGGCGCGGTGTGGTCGACATGCCCACCGCGGTGCTGATGCGCGCGAGCGTGCAGATCGCGACGCACCTCGAGCGTGTATTGTCGGCACCCGATACCTTCCGCGACGCACGCGCGCAGCGCGAACTGCGCGGCGCTATCGGCAACGTGCTCGTCGATCTCCTCACGTACCGGATTCCCGAGCCGTCGAACCGTCTCACGCATGCGTGCCGCGCCGACATCGTGCGCCGCGTGCACGACTACGTGATCGACCATCCCGAAGCACCGGTCGACGTGCTGAGCCTGTGCACGCAATTGCGCGTGAGCCGGCGCACGATGCAGAACAGTTTCCAGTCGGTCGTGCAGACCAGCCCGTTGCATTACGTGCGATCGCTGCGCCTGTCGCAAGTGCGGCGGATGCTGCTCGACACGCGGCAGGCCGACCTGCCGATCAGCGACGCGGCCGCACGCTGGGGCTTCATCCATCTCGGGCATTTCGCGAACGCCTACAAGGCGCAGTTCGGCGAGTTGCCGTCGACCACCGCGCGCCGTTCCGCGCGCGGCGCAAAAACGCGCTGAGGCCGCGCAAAACCCGCGATAATCTCCGGCTGACCGTTCGCCGCCCCGAGCGACACGCGACGACCACCGGATTCCATTGCCTGCCCCGATGCCCGAGGATTTCCACTTCCTGCTGCTGCCCGGCTTTTCCGCGCTCGGCTTCATGTCCGCGGTCGAACCGCTGCGCGTCGCGAACCGCTTTCGCACGGAGCTCTATCGCTGGCACGTGATCAGCGCCGACGGCGCGCCCGTCGCCGCGAGCAACGGCATTCCGGTCGCCGCCGAAGCCGCGAGCGCGGAGGTCGAAACGGTCGATACGGTGTTCGTCGTCGCCGGCTTCGATCCGCTCGTGTGCTACACGCGCGCGATCGGCGACTGGCTGCGCCGCCAGCACCGTCATGGTGCAACGCTCGGCGGCATCGACACGGGCAGCTTCGTGCTCGCGGAAGCCGGGCTGTTCGACGCGTCGCAGCCGCTCACGCTGCACTGGGAAGCACTGGCCGCGTTCCGGGAACGCTACCCCGGCCTGAACGCGACGCAGGAGCTGTTCGAGATCGACGACCGGCGCATCACGTGCGCGGGCGGCACCGCGTCGATCGACATGATGCTCGACCTGATCGGGCGGCGGCACGGTGCCGATCTCGCGGCGGCGATCTCCGAGCAGTTCGTGGTCAGCCGGATCCGGCAGCGCTCGGACAGCCAGCGGCTCGAGATCGCCGCGCGCTACGGCGTGCACAACCGCAAGCTGATCCAGGTGATCGGCACGATGCAGCGGCACATGGAAAACCCGCTCGGCTCCGATGCGCTCGCGCAGGAGGTGTCGATCACGCGGCGCCAGCTCGAACGCCTGTTCAGCGCGACGCTGAACGACACGCCGACGCATTTCTACCTGAACCTGCGGCTCGATCGCGCGCGTGAACTGCTGCAGCAGACCGACATGAGCATCACGTCGGTGTGCGTCGCGTGCGGGTTCGAATCGCCGTCGCATTTCTCGCGCACGTATCGCGCGCGATTCGGCCTGAGCCCGCGCAGCGACCGTCGCGCGACGCGCTGATCGTCGCGGGTTTCAAACACAATCCCGCGCGGAATTGCGCGTTCCGGCAGCGTTTCCCGCCGCTCGCTGAACAATGCCGACGATTGATCGACGGACTGAAGAGGTCATCGAAAATAAACTGGAATGTCGTTGAAAATATTCTGTAACATACCAAAAAAAGTTAGATAGGCAGCCTAACGACTTGCATGCCGCATCGCGGCAGGCTGCCACCGATATCGATTCGATCCGAGGGGTATGACATGACGATGCTCGATTCGCCGTCGCCGCACCTGCCTGCCGTTCGATTCTTCGTTCGCCGCTTCTCGCGCGCGTCCTCCTGCTTCTCGCCGTCCAATCCCGCCCGTTTCTTTTCGACCTGACATTTAGGTTTCCTTAGTCAGTCGACGCTCCCCACACCGCTTCGCCGCACCGGCTCCATCGAGCCGGCGCGCGGGCCGTGTCGTGCCTGCGCGCCACGAACGCGCGGGCGTGTCCAACCGTTGAGATGAGGATCACGTATGCAGACATCACGCAAAGCACTGCCGCTCGCCCTGGGTCTCGCGCTCGGTTTCGGCATCGTCGGCGGCACCGCGGCCGATACGAAAGTCTCGAATCCGCAAGCAACGAGCCTGCGCGAAAGCCTGACACGCGGCGTCGCGCCGCCGGCCGCCAAGGCGGACACGGCCGCCGGGCAGTTCCGCGCGGACGGCGTCGCCGTCACGTTGTACAACCCCGCCTATCGCGCGAAGAAGGCCGCCGCGACGCCCGCCGCCACCGCGCGCGACTTCGTCGCGTCGCAGGCCGCGCAACTCGGGCTCGACGCGACCGCGCTCGCGAGCCTCGTCGTCACGTCGGAGCGCAGCGACGCCGAGTTCACCGTCGTGCGCCTGCAGCAGCAGGCAGCCGGATTGCCCGTGTACGGCAGCGATATCGCGGTGACGGTCGCGAAGGACGGCCGCATCCTGTACGTCGCGAGCAACACGATCAACGGCGTGGTCGCGAAGTCGGGCAAGGCGCAGGCCGTCGACCAGCAGCAGGCGCTCGACCGCGCACGCGCGTATCTCGGCGTGAGCGGCTTCACGAACCAGGATGCGCAGCTCGTCGCCTTCGTCGACAAGGCCGGCACGCATACCGCGTGGAAAGTGCGCGGCCGCCCGAACGACGGCCCGAAAGGCGACTGGGAACTGCTGATCGACTCGGGCAGCGGAGAAGTGCTGCGCGCCGAGGACAAGGCGTTCTACGCGACCGACGGCACGGGTTTCGTGTTCCGGCCCGACCCGCTGTCGCCGACCAAAAGCAGCTACGGCAGCGCGGGCTACAAGGACAGCAACGACGCCGATTCGTCGCAACTCACCGCCGCGCGCGTGCGCGTGACGCTGAAGGATCTCGCGCAGTCGGGTGCGCGTTATTCATTGTCGGGCCCGTATGCGGCATGCGTCGATTTCGACGCGCCGCGCGACAACGCTTGTCCCGTGCAGTCGACCCCCGCATT
This sequence comes from Burkholderia reimsis, assembly GCF_003294055.1. NCBI lineage: Bacteria > Pseudomonadati > Pseudomonadota > Betaproteobacteria > Burkholderiales > Burkholderiaceae > Burkholderia > Burkholderia reimsis. The sequence continues at coordinate 11,176 of NZ_QMFZ01000052.1, read as the reverse complement.
CGAATTCACGCGCGGCAACCTGTATTTCGAGGCGGTGAACGCGTACTACCACATCGACACGTTCCTGCGTTACGTGAACCAGACGCTCGGCATCAAGGCGCTGCCGTACCAGTACACGGGCGGCGTGCAGTACGACCCGCACGGCGAATCGGGCGACGACAACTCGTCGTACTCGTCGAGCAGCGGCCGGCTGACCTTCGGGCAAGGCGGCGTCGACGACGCGGAGGATGCGGACGTCGTGATCCACGAACTCGGCCACGGCATCCACGACTGGGTGACGAACGGCGGCCTGTCGCAGCAGGAAGGATTGTCGGAAGGCACCGGCGACTATCTCGCCGCCGCGTACAGCCGCGACTTCAACCAGTGGAGCCCGTCGGACGCGCAGTACCACTGGGTCTACAACTGGGACGGCCACAACGAGTTCTGGGGCGGCCGCGTGACCAACTGGAACGTCGGGCGCACCTATGCGCAGGCACGCGGCGCGGAGATCCATACGGCCGGCCAGTACTGGGCCTCGTGCAACCTCGTCGCGCGCGACGCGATCGGCGCGCAGGCGATGGACAAGGCGTTCCTGAAGGGGCTGTCGATGACCAACAGCTCGACCAACCAGAAGGCCGCCGCGCAGGCGGTGCTGACGGCCGCGTCCGCGCTCGGCTACAGCAACGCGCAGCTCACCGCGATCGGCAATGCGTACAACCAGAGTTGCACGTACGGCGTGACCGTACCGAAGAAGTCGTAATTCCGCAGCAGGCGGGAGCGTGTCGCACGACCTGCGGCGCGCCCCCTTCATCGACATCGCCATCCTCACGAGATCGAACATGCCTACTCTGAAACTCACCCGCCTGAGCGCCGCGCTGGGCGGCATGCTGCTGACCGCCGCCGCGCACGCGACGCCGGTGTGGATCACGCTCGGCGACGCGGCGTTCCGCCAGTTGCAACGCATCGACGCGAGCGCCACCGCGCAATACAGCACGACGCTCGACGCCGGCAAGGCGGCCGACGGGGCGGCGCGCCGCGAGACCGTACACGTCGTCGAAATCGACGATTCACGGCTCGGCGAGCTGGCCCACGCCGTTCACGATACGCGCGGCCACGGGCCCGGCTACGTCGTGCACGACTCGTTCGACGACGCGCGCCAGGCACTGCAGCCGTTGCCGACGCCGCTCGCGAAGCAGGCCGCGGCTTCCACGTACCAGGTTTCGAACGCACCGCAGATCGGCACGTGGATCCAGCAGCTGCAGGCCAGCAACATCGTCGGCACGATCACGTCGCTGTCCGGCTTCACGAACCGCTACTACACGACGTCGCACGGCGTCGCCGCGTCGAACTGGCTCGCGCTGCAGTGGAAGCAGCTGGCCGGTTCGCGCGCCGACATCACCGTCGAGCAGTTCACGCACACGGGCTTTCCGCAGAAATCCGTGATCCTGACGATCCGCGGCAGCGATCCGGCCGCGGGCACCGTCGTGCTGGGCGGCCACCTCGATTCGACGGTCGGGCGCACGACGGAAAACACGCGCTCGCCCGGCGCGGACGACGATGCGTCGGGCATCGCCAGTCTCACCGAAGCGCTGCGCGTGCTGCTGGCGAACAACTATCGGCCGAAGCGGACGATCAAGTTCGTCGGATACGCGGCCGAGGAAGCCGGCCTGCTCGGCTCGAAGGCGATCGCGAAGCAGTTTCGTACGCAAAACGTGAACGTGGTCGGTGTGCTGCAGCTCGACATGACGAACTACAAGGGCGACCCGAAGGACATCTACCTGATCACCGACTACACGAACGCGTCGCAGAACACCTACCTGACGAATCTGGCGAAGACCTACCTGCCGGAACTCGCGATCGGCACGTCGCAGTGCGGGTATGCGTGCTCGGATCATGCGTCGTGGAATGCGCAGGGGTATCCGGCGTCGTTCCCGTTCGAGGCCGATCAGAACGACAGTCCGTATATCCATACCGTGAACGACACGCTGGAGAATTCGGATCGGCAGGCGAACCATGCATTGAAGTTCGGCAAGCTGGCGCTGGCTTATGCGGTCGATCTCGGCGGCAACGGCAGTTCGACCGTGAAGCGCTGACGGCGTGCGGCCGGGCCGTTCGTCCGGAAATGACGGAAGCGTATGCTCGCGGTTTGCATACGCTTGCGTCGCGAAGCGTTCTCCGCGGTCGTGGCGCCGACCCGTCGTCGAACCCGGTACGCCGCGTCGTCCGGATAGAATCCCCGTTCGACCACTTCGCTACACGCTTCCCGCCATGACCGATTTCTCCCGCTCCATCGACGACCTGTCGCCCGCCCGTGTCACGACCGCGTTCGACCTGCCCGGCCACACGACCGTTCGCTCGCTCGGCGTCGTCCAGGGCATCGTCGTGCGCTCGCGCTCGATCGTCGGTTCGTTCGGCGCATCGCTGCAGACGATCTTCGGCGGCAACATCACACTGTACACGTCGCTGTGCGAAAAAGCCCGCCAGCAGGCCTTCGACAAGATGCTCGCCGACGCGGGCAAGCTCGGCGCGAACGCGATCGTCGCGATGCGCTACGACTCGACCGAGATCGGCGCGGGTGTCACGGAAGTCATCTGCTACGGCACGGCCGTGCGCGTGACGCAGGACGCGTGACGCCCGTCACGCGTCGCGCTCGAGCGACTTCATCGTCGTGAGCTGCGGGAACAGCCGCATCCACGTGAGCGCAACGGCGATCGTCGCCGCGCCGCCGACCACGATCGCGGCCGGCGCGCCCCACCATGCAGCCGTCACACCCGATTCGAATTCGCCGAGTTGATTCGACGTGCCGATGAACAGCGAGTTGACGGCACTCACACGGCCGAGCATGTCGTCGGGCGTGCGCAGCTGCACGAGCGACAGGCGCACGACGACGCTCACCACGTCCGATGCGCCGAGCGCCGCCAGCGCGACGAGCGACAACACGAAATTCCTCGACAGCCCGAACACGATCGTCGCGATGCCGAATGCGATCACGCCGCCGAACATCGCGCGGCCAGGCCGGCCCTTGAGCGGAAAGCGCGTGAGCCACAGCGTGCCCGCGAGCGCGCCGACCGCCGGCGCCGCGCGCAACGCGCCGAGCCCCCACGGCCCGACCTGCAGGATGTCGCGCGCGTAGATCGGCAGCAGCGCGGTCGCGCCGCCGAACAGCACCGCGAACAGGTCGAGCGACAGCGCGCCGAGGATCGCCGGTTCGCGCCGGATGAATGCGATACCTGAAAACACCGAACGGAGCGTCACCGGTTCGCGCGCGGGCGGCGCGCCGCGCAGCGGAATCGTGCCGCTCAGCACCGCCGCGACCGCGAACGCGACGACGCTCGTGCCGAACGCGACGGGCGCGCCGACGCCATACAGCAGCCCGCCGAACGCGGGCCCGAGAATCTGCGCGGCCTGGTTCGCCGAGGTCGACAACGCGGTCGCGCGCGGCAGGTCGCTGCGCGGCACGACGGCCGGCAGCAGCGACGACACCGACGGCGACTCGAACGCGCGAGCCGTGCCGACGATCGCCGCGAGCGCATACACGGCCGGCGCGGCCAGCCATCCTTGCGCGGCACCGAGCAGGAACACGCCGGCGGCCAGCGCCTCGACGGCCTGGCAGATCGTCGCGATGCGCCGGCGGTCGTAGCGGTCGGCCACCTGCCCGACGACGAGCGTCAGCGCGAACATCGGCACGAACTGCGCGAGGCCGACGAGACCGAGTGCGAACGCGCTGTGCGTGAGCGCGTAGACGTACCACCCGATTGCAACCGACAGGATCTGGAAAGCCAGGGAAGACATCACGCGCGTGCCCCAGAAGCGCTGGAACGGTGCGTGACGGAACAGGTTGGCGGGCAACGGGGATAAAGGACTGGGATCGGGCACGGAGTCGGTCATCGAGGTCTCGGCGGTCGGCGCGGCACGCCGGCACCGTTCGGGAAAGCGACTGCGCACGCCGACGCATGCGCGCGACAACGGTACGGACGCGGCGAAATCGCGATGATATGCCAAGCGCGCAAAACGGGCCGGGGGCGTGGCGGCAACATCGCGCGGACGCGGGGGGCAACGCATCCGGCAGCCGCGTCGATCGCGGCCGCCGGATGGCGGCCCGGGCACGGGGTCTTCCGATGCAGGCGGCCGCGGGCTTCACCGGGGCGGAACGCCCTCATCGGTCGCGCCGCCGGCGATGCCGAACAGGCGTTGACCGTCCGGGGTGTCCTCGACTCGCCAACCCTGCGCGCTCAACGCTTCCCGTATCCGGTCGGCCTGCATCCAGTCCTTGTCCGCTCTCGCGCGCTCGCGTTCGGCGAGCAGCCCGCGAACGTGTTCCGGAATGTCGGGTGCAACCGGCCGCCATGCGCGCAAGCCGAGGCCCAGCACGGTGTCGAAGCTGTCCACGGTCGCTTTCAGCGTCGCGGGGGGCAGGTTGCTCCTGACCAGATCCCAGAGCACCGCGAGCGCCCTGGGCAGATTCAGGTCCTCGTTCACTTCGGCGTCGAATCGCGCGGCGAAATCCGCATCGACGCGCCCTCCGTCCGGCCAGCCGGCATACAGGTGCCGAAGCCGGTTCAGCGCGGTGTGCGCGGCGTCGAGCGACGCCCACGTGAAATGCAGCTTGCTCCGGTAATGGGCCGTCAGGCACAGGTAACGGTACGCGAGCGGGTCGATATTCCGGCTCTGCAAGGTCTGCAGACGAACGAAATCGCCGCTCGACTTCGACATCTTCGCATCGGCATCGAGCGTCAGGAAGTGCCCGTGCATCCAGTAATTCGCGAGGTTCGTGCCGTGGGCCGCCCGCGTCTGCGCGATCTCGTTGCTGTGGTGCACGGCGATATGATCCTCGCCGCCGCAATGGATATCGAACAACGTCCCGAGATACTTCGCCGACATCGCCGAGCATTCGATATGCCAGCCCGGAAAGCCGCGCCCCCACGGGCTGTCCCATTCCATCTGCCGCTTGACGCCGGCCGGGCTGAACTTCCACAACGCAAAATCCGTGATGCTCCGCTTGTCGCCCAGCGCGACCCGCTTGCCCGCCTGCAACCCCGCGCGGTCGAGCCGCGCGAGATAACCGTAGTCGTCCTGCCGACTGGTGTCGAAGTAGAGGCCGTCGTCCGTGCGATAGACGTAGCCGCCCCGGTCGAGCGTATCGATGAACGCGATCTGTTCGGCGATGTGATCCGTGGCGCGGCACCAGACCGTCGGCTCGAGCAGGTGGAGCGCGCGCCAGTCCCGCACGAAAGCGTCGGTGTAGCGCCGGGCGATGGCCCACGCCGATTCGCCGGTGCGGCGGCTGCCCTTTTCCATCTTGTCTTCGCCTTCGTCCGCATCCGAAGTCAGGTGGCCGACGTCGGTGATGTTGACGACGTGCCGCACCTCGTATCCGTTGCGCACCAGTACGCGGCGCAGGAGATCCTCGAACACGTAGGTTCTCAGGTTGCCGATGTGGGCGTCGTCGTAGACCGTGGGGCCGCAGCAGTACATGCCGACCTGCCCGGCCCGGATTGGCGTGAACGGGCGCACGGTACGCGACCAGGTGTCATACAGCGCAAGCGGCATCGAGTTTCTCCGTCCGAAGGTGTCGGCCCAAAAACAAAAAGACCGCCTGTCTTGCATCACAGGCGGCCGGAAGGCGATTGCTTGAATGTTCAGCGAGTTCGCTGGACGCAACTTCCCCCTGGCACGTTCTGACAACATGCGCGGAGCAGCGACGAGAGGAAATGGGCGCGATCAAGCATGGGGACGATGCTAGCGTCTATAGACGGCACCGGTCAATACCGTCGGGCAGTCGCCCGGCGACGATCCCCGTGCGGCGGCCCGGCAGCGGGCCTTGACCGGACGGCCCTCGTGCCCGCTCACTCCCGTCAGGCAAAAAAAAAGCGCGAACCTCGGTTCGCGCCAAAGAGAGACCTCGCTGAAGACGTCACAACCTCACACCACCCCGCTCAGAACGAATGCCGCATCCCGATCCGCACGTCGGCCTGCGTCTGCGTCGTCGACGGCGTGAAGCTGTAGCCGACCACCGCATCGACGCCTTGCGACGCGCGCAGGTAATCGCCGGAGATATACACGTCGGTACGCTTCGACAGCAGGTAATGCAGGCCCGCCGTGCCCTGGTTCCAGTGATGGCCTTCGAAGCGCGTGTGCTGGTAGCCCGCGATCAGGCTCAGCGCCGGCGTGAACTGGTACAGGCCGCCGCCTTCATACACCTGCATGTGCGACGACTGGCCGAAACCCTTGATCGTCGTGTACGAGAAGTTGGCGTCGAGCGTCAGCTTGCCGATCGTGTAGCTCGAGCCGATGCCGAACGTGCCCTGGCTGTCGACGTCCATCGGCGTGTTCGCGAACAGGTCGGTGCGTGCGCCGGTCGCCGGGTCGACGGTCACCGTCTGCTGGCCGAGGAACGTGTGCGTGCCGATCATCGCGTACGGGTCGAACGCATAGATGCCGTTCGGGTTGTTCAGGCGCGTGTACGCGGCGCCGATCGAGAAGTCGCCCTTCGTGAAGCTCGCGCCCGCGCTCCACGCGCTGTTGCGGTGGAAGTTGCCGGCGACGTTGCCGAACGAGTACATCGCGCCGAACTTGAAGCCGCTGAGGTCGTTCGACAGGAACTTCACCGAGTTCGGCAGGCGGTCGCCGTTGAAGCGGTCGAAGTCGCCCTGGTGGATCGCATAGCCGCTGCCCCACGCCGAGATGTTGTAGATCGACACGAGTTCGTTCGTGATGTCGAGCTGATTGCCGAACGACAGCGTGCCCCAGTCGTTCTGCAGGCCGACATACGCCTGGCGGCCGAATTCCGCGCCGCCGAAGCCGAGTTGCCCGTTGCCGAGGTGGAAGCCGCTCTCGAGCGTGAACACGGCCTTCAGGCCGCCGCCCAGGTCTTCCGTGCCCTTCAGGCCGAAACGGTTCCCGTACGCGACGCCGTCGTCGAACTTGACCACGTGCGAGCCGCCCGTGTTGTTCACGTACGTGATGCCTGCGTCGAGAATCCCGTACAGCGTCACACTGCTCTGCGCATGCCCGATGGCGGGCACGCAGGCCGCGCATGCAAGCGCGGCGGCTACGGCAACTTTGGTGTGCTTCATTGTCGACCACCCTCCCTGAACCGTTCGATGGAAAGAATCTCGTCCCGGCGCGTGCCGCGATGCGCCGGTGGATTCGAATTCGGTACGCCCGCTGGCTTCGGCATTTCGTTTTCCGCAATAACGCAGCCATTGGCGAAAAATACAAACCCATATTTCGCGTCACCCGTCTGAAGGCGACACCAAATGGTCACGATGCGACCCGCTCGGGAAAACACGTAGACGGGCGGCCCGGTAAAAACCGGCCGCCCGGAAGGAGGGAATCAGCGCCCGTCGAGGGCCGCGCGCACGGCCGGCAGGCCCGGTGCGCCGGCCGCCGTCGTCACGCCGTCCAGCCAGCCGGCAACCAGCGCCGGGTCGGATTTCAGCGCACGCTGCGCCGCGAGCGCGGGCGACGTCTTGTGGTCGAGCATGTCGGCGATCATCCGGTTCTCGACGTCGACGGAGAACGTCATCTGCCGGAACAGCCGCGCCAGGTTCGCGCACTGGCCGGCGAACCCGGCGCGCGTAACCGTGTTGACGGTCGCGCCGCCGTAGTTCGGGCCGAAATACGCATCGCCGCCCGACAGGTAGGTCAGGTGGAACTTCGTGTTCATCAGATGCGGCTCCCAGCCGAGGAACACGATCCACCGCTTGTCGCGCACCGCGCGCTCGACCTGCGTGAGCATGCCCGTCTCGCTCGATTCGACGAGCGACCAGTTTGCCGCGCCGAGCGCATGGTCGGCGAGCATCCGCTTGATGTTCTGGTTCGCGGGCGCGCCGGGCTCGATCCCGTAGATCTTGCCGCCGAAGCGGTCGGCGTAGCGCGCGAGATCGGCGAACGTACGCACGCCCGCGGCGGCCACGTAGTCGGGCACCGCGAGCGTGAACTTCGCGCCGCTCAGGTTCGCGTGCAGCACGTCGATCGACTTCTCGTCGACGAACGGCTTCACGAGCGGCGCCTGCGCGGGCATCCAGTTGCCGAGGAACACGTCGACCTGCCCTTTCTTGAGCCCCTGGTACGTGATCGGCACCGACAGGTTCGCCACGTCCTGCCGGTAGCCGAGCGCCTTCAGCACGACGCCCGCCATCGCATTCGTCGCATCGATGTCGGTCCAGCCGGGCGCCGCCATCTTCACGTCGCCGCACGTCTGCGGGTCGGCCGCGCGCGCAGGCTGCGTCGCCGCCACGCACGCGGCGGCGGCGAGCGCCGCGCCGATCCTTCGGATTGCTGCATTGCGTTGCCGTTTCATGGTTCGCTTCCTCCGTCGTTCTTCAATGATCGCGATGCGGTCCGTTCAACGCCCGATGCGCGGAAAGCGCGCCATCGCCTCGAGCGTGTCGAGTTCGATGTGATTGCGCATGTAGCGCTGGCTCGCGTCGGTGAACGGCTGCCAGTCCCAGGCGTGGATGCGGCCCTGCGTCGTCGCCGCGTAATGGAAACGCCGGCGCCGCTGGCTCGCGCGCACCTGCCGGTCCAGTTCGGGCAGGTTCCAGCGCTGCGCGGCTTGCGCACGGAACGCGGCCAGCACGTCCGCGGCTTCCGGCGTGCCGGCGAGGTTCGTCAGCTCGCGCGGGTCGTCGCCGAGGTGATAGAGCTGGTCGGGATCGGCCGGGCAATGCACGTACTTCCAGTCGCCGCTGCGGATCATCACGACCGGCGCGACCGCACCTTCCGCGAGGTATTCGCCGAGCGCAACATCGTGCGCCGGCGTGCCGTTCAGGTGCGGCACGAGGCTTGCCCCGTCGACGGGGTCCGGCCAGCCGCCGGCGGGGGCGGCGCCGGCCAGGTCGACGAGCGTCGGCAGCAGGTCGACGTGCGACACCGGCCCGCGCACGCGCGCGGCGCCGAAGCGGCCCGGCGCGTGCACGATCAGCGGCACGCGGCAGCCGCCCTCGAAGAACGTCATCTTGTACCAGAGCCCGCGTTCGCCGAGCATGTCGCCGTGGTCGGACGTGACGATCACGATCGTGTCGTCGGCGAATCCGCACTGTTCGAGCGCGGCCAGCACGCTGCCGAACTGCGTGTCGACGTAGGATGTTGCACCGTAGTACGCGCGACGTGCGGCGCGGATCTGTGCGTCGGCGGGCGGCGTCCGGTCGTTCTCGCAGACGAAGCGCAGCCGCTGCGAATGCGGGTCGCTTTCCGCCGCGTCGAGGCGCACGGCCGGCAGGTCGATCTCGTCGTCGCGATAGAGATCCCAGTATTCGCGCGTGATCGCATACGGGTCGTGCGGATGGGTCAGCGACACGACCATGCAGAACGGCCGCGCATCGTGCCCGGCCGCCCGCTCGCGCGCGACGTCGTACAGCTTCTGCTTCGCGGCAAACGTGACCTCGTCGTCGAAATCGAGCTGGTTGGTGCGCACGCACGGGCCCGCGTCGAGTACCGAACTCATGTTGTGATACCAGCTCGGCCGCTCCGCCGGGCTGTCCCAGTCGGGCACCCAGCCGAAATCGGCCGGATAGATGTCGGTCGTGAGCCGCTCCTCGAAGCCGTGCAACTGGTCGGGCCCGCAGAAGTGCATCTTGCCGGACAGCATCGTCCGGTAGCCGCCCGCGCGCAGGTAGTGCGCGAACGTCAGCGTTTGCGCCGGCAATTCGGCGGCGTTATCGTAGGCGCCGATCCCCGACGGCAGCTTGCCGGTCAGCAGCGAAAAACGCGACGGCGCGCACAGCGGGCTCGCGCAGTAGGCGGCGTCGAACACCACGCCTTGCGCGGCGAGACGGTCCAGCGTCGGCGTGCGCGCGACGCGGTTGCCGTAGGCCGGCAGCGCGAACGGCGTAAGCTGGTCGGCCATCAGGATCAGGATGTTGGGTGTCGGGTTCGTCATCGGCAGTCGTGGGGAAAACGGTGTTCGAATGGAACGGCGCGCCGCTCGCGCAGCGAGACGTCCGGCATGACGGAAGCGGCCCGACGAAAGTGCCGCGCGGGCACGCCGCGCTGGCTAGAATCGCGGAATGCGTTGCGTGCCACCCGTGGCGCGGAATGCGAAGCGGGGCGTGAAGCAGCCTGTGTAGCAGCCTGTGAAGCAGCCCGTGCAGCACGTGTGCCGCACCGTCCGATGCACTATCGCCTGCCCGAATTCGCGCGGGAAGGCGTCCGGCCCTTATGGGGCCATTAGAGGGACTTATGTCGAAATCCGAACCGTTACCGTCGATGCAGGCGCTGCGCGCGTTCGAATCGGCGGCCCGGCTCGCGAGCTTCACGGCCGCTGCGCGCGAGCTCGGCTCCACCCAGCCGGCCGTGAGCCAGCAGGTGTTCCAGCTCGAGGCCGAACTGGGCGTGCCGCTGTTCGAGCGCAGCCCGCGCGGTGTCACGCTGACGGCCGACGGCGAGTGCCTGTACGAAGCGGTGCGGCTGAGCCTCGACACGCTGCGCGGCGCCACCGCGACCCTGCGGGCGCGCCGCGAGCACGGCGCGCTCACGATCGTCACCGACTTCGGCTTCGCCACCTACTGGTTGATGCCGCGCCTGGCCGGGCTGAAGCGCGTGATGCCGGATGTCGACGTGCGGGTCGTCACGTCGCAGGATTACGACGCGCAGCGCGACCACGGCGACATCGCGATCCTGTTCGGCGACGGCCACTGGCCGTCGTGCACGGCCGCGCGGCTCTTTCCGGAATCGGTCACGCCCGTGTGCTCGCCCGCGTTCCGCGACGCGCACCCGCACGTCGCCCGGGCCGACCACCTGCTCGCGTTGCCGCTGCTGCACGTGCAGCCGACGCGCCCCGAGCGCTGGCTGTCGTGGTCCGGCTGGTTCGACGCGCACGGCCTCGACACGGCAGCCGCCGCGCGCGGCGTGACCTTCAACAGCTATGCGCTCGTGATCCATGCGGCGCTGCTCGGCGAAGGCGTTGCGCTCGGCTGGGCGCCGCTCGTCGACGAACTCGTCGCGTCCGGGCAGCTCGTGAAGCTCGTCGACGCGCCGGTCGTCACGCCGCGCGGCTACTTTCTCGTGCGGCCGCCGCAGCGGCCCGAGCCGGACGCGACCCACGTGTTCCGGCGCTGGCTGCTCGACGCGTGCGCACCGGCCTGAGCGGCCGTCCGTCCGGCCGGCGGCTACGGGCCTGATGCACGCCTGACGCCCGCTGGACCGGCCGCGCCCGCCCCGCCTGACGCCTCTCCGGCGCCCGCCTGAAGCC
>NZ_QMFZ01000051.1:0-49802 GCF_003294055.1 Burkholderia reimsis | reverse complement strand
CCCCCGCCTCGCCCGCCCTGAACCGGCCGATGCTGACCCTGTCGATCATGCTCGCCACGCTGATCCAGACTCTCGACAGCACGATCGCGAACGTCGCGCTGCCGCACATGCAAGGCACGCTGTCCGCGTCGCAGGACGAGATCACGTGGGTGCTGACCTCCTACATCGTCGCGGCGGCGATCGCGACACCGCTCACCGGTTGGTTGTCCGACCGGCTCAGCGTGAAGCGGCTGCTGATCGTGTCGATCGCGGGCTTCACGGTCGCATCCGCGCTGTGCGGGCTGTCCGAGACACTCGTGCAGATCGTCGGCGCCCGCCTGCTGCAGGGTGTGTTCGGCGCCGCGCTGGTGCCGCTGTCGCAGTCGATCCTGCTCGACATCAACCCGCGCGAGAAGCAAGGCCAGGCGATGGCGATCTGGGGGATGGGCGTGATGGTCGGCCCGATCCTCGGCCCGACGCTCGGCGGCTGGCTCACCGACAGCTACAACTGGCGCTGGGTGTTCTTCATCAACGTGCCGATCGGCGCATTTGCGCTGGCCGGCGTGATGACCTTCCTGCCCGCCCGCGCGCCGCGCCCGCACGTGAAATTCGACGCGTTCGGCTTCGCGACGCTGGCGCTCGCGATCGGCGCGTTCCAGGCGATGCTCGACCGCGGCGAACAGCTCGACTGGTTCGGCTCGTACGAGATCCGCATCGAGGCGATCGTCGCGGCGCTCAGCTTCGCGTTCTTCCTCGTGCATACCGCGACCGTCGGCAAGGCGTCGTTCTTCAAGTCGGAACTGCTGCGCGACCCGAACTTCGCGACGGGCACGCTGTTCATCTTCGTGGTCGGCGCGGTGCTGTACGCGACGCGCGCGCTGCTGCCGCCGATGCTGCAGAACCTGATGGGCTATCCGGTCGCGACGACGGGCCTCGTCACCGCGCCGAGCGGCGCCGGCACGATGATCGCGATGCTGTTCGTCGGCAGGCTGCTGAAATACGTGGATGCGCGGATGCTGCTGCTCGCGGGGCTGTCGATTTCCGCGCTCGCGCTATGGCAGATGATGCAGTACACGGTCGTGCTGTCCGAAGCGGACATCGTGTGGCCGGGCGTGGTGCAGGGCTTCGGGCTGGGGCTCGTGTTCGTGCCGCTGAGCGCGCTGTCGTTCTCGACGTTGCCGCCCGACCTGCGTGCGGACGGCACGGCCACCTACAGCCTGATGCGCAACATCGGCAGCAGTATCGGCATCTCGATCGTGCAGACGCTGATGACGCGCAACACGCAGGTGTCGCACGCCGATCTCGCCGCGCAGATCACGCCGTTCAACCCGGCCGTGCAGGCGATGGCCGGCAGCCGTCTCGACATCGCGCTGCTCGACCGCACGATCAACCAGCAGGCATCGATGATCGCCTACCTGAACGACTTCAAGCTGATGTTCGTCGCGACGCTGCTGATGATTCCGCTGTTGCTGCTGATCCGCCCGCCGCAGAAAACGGCGAGCGTGGAGATCGCGCACGCGGCGATGGATTGACGATGCGACGGGCGCGCGCCCGTCGCAGGCCGAACCGTCAGGCCTTCATCGTTCCCGTACGCACGTAACGCTCGTGCCACGACAGCGCCTCGGCGAGCAGGTGCGGCGTGTGCTTGCCGAAGCTCTCGCGCGACGCACGCTCGAAGTAATCCTCGAGCATCGGCCGGTAGTCGGGATGCGCGCAGGTCGCGATGACCTTGCGTGCACGCTGCTTCGGCGACAGGCCGCGCAGGTCGGCGAGGCCCTGCTCGGTGACGACCACCGCGACGTCGTGCTCGGTATGGTCGACGTGGCTCGCCATCGGCACGATCCGCGAGATCGCGCCGCCCTTCGCGGTACTCGCCGACATGAAGCACGACAGGTAGCCGTTGCGCGCGAAGTCGCCCGAGCCGCCGATGCCGTTCTGGATCTTCGTGCCCATCACGTGCGTCGAGTTCACGTTGCCGTAGATGTCGGCCTCGATCATCCCGTTCATCGCGATGCAGCCGAGACGGCGCACGAGTTCCGGATGGTTGCTGATCTCCTGCGGGCGCAGCACGATCTTCTCGCGGAACGTCGCGATTTCGTCGGCGAAGCGCTGCACGGCGGCCGGGCTCAGCGACAGCGCGGTGGCCGACGCGAAGCTCAGCGTGCCGTCCTGGAGCAGGTCGAGCATGCCGTCCTGGATCACCTCGGTGTACGCGGTCAGGTTCGAGAAGCCGGCCGAGCTGAGCTCCGCGAGCACCGCGTTCGTGATGTTGCCGACGCCCGACTGCAGCGGCAGCAGGTTTTCCGGCAGGCGGCCGCGCTTCACTTCGTGGCGCAGGAAATCGATCAGCTGGTGCGCAATCTGCTTCGACGTCGCGTCCGGCGCGGAGAACGCGTTGCTGCGATCCGGCGCGTCGGTCTCGACGATCGCGACGATCTTCTCGGCTGGGCAGCGCAGGTACGGCTCGCCGATCCGGTCGTCGCTTTTCGTCAGCGGAATCGGCTTGCGGTGCGGCGGCAGCGCGGTGCCGTAATAGACGTCGTGCATCCCGTCGAGGCCGAGCGGCTGGCGCGAGTTGACTTCGAGGATCACGTGCTTCGCGCGTTCGAGCCATGTCTTGTTGTTGCCGATCGAGGCGGACGGAATCAGCAGCCCGTCCTCGCGGATGCCCGCGACTTCGACGATCGCGACATCGAGATCGCCGTACAGCCCGAACCATGCGTATTGCGCGACGTGGCTCAGGTGGACGTCCTGGTAGTCGACTTCGCCGCCGTTGATCTTGTCGCGCAGCGTCGGGTCGGACTGGTACGGCAGGCGCATCGAGATGCCGTTGGTGCGGGCAAGCGCGCCGTCGAGTTCCGGTGCGGTCGACGCGCCCGTCAGCACGTTGATCCGGAAGTCCTCGCCGCGCGCGTGGGCCGCGTCGATGTGGGCGGCGAGCGCGGCCGGAACGGCCTTCGGATAGCCCGACCCCGTGAAGCCGCTCATGGCGACGGTCATGCCGGGACGGATCAGCGCGGCGGCTTCGTCGGCGGTGCGGACGAGCGAACGCAGGGCGGGAGCGAGGATGCGTGATGAAGACATGGCTGGATTTCTGATGCTCTGGTCTGTCGTTGACGTCGCTGGGGGTGTCTCCTGAGCGACATGAAGCCCTTGTGGCCGCGACGGGCGGCCGGCACCACGGGCATGGTCGGAGTATCTCAGAGGCGGTCGCCGCGAAATGTCCACCGTATGAAAAAGATCGTTGCCGGATTTGCCGCGTATCGAACGGCCGTTCTGTGACAGGCGCCCCGTTCAATTCGAATGCACATGAAAGGTGCACGAAAGCATCAGACACAACGACCGGTCGACGATCACCAATCCGCACACGTCAATCGACGGATTTCCATTGCGATTCATCGCCTGTCGATCGGCAATGGTCGATGCCGTATCCGGCGCGGCCAATTGTCACCTGATGCCGGTTGTGCCGGACTGACGCACGTCAAGCTCGCACGCGCCGCGCATCCCCCGCCGGGATGCGCGAAAAACACCGCCGCACCGGCCTCCGAGGCCCGTCCGTCCTTGACAGGCACGCCATGCGAACCACACTGGAATACGGATCCCGCAGCCCCGTTCGGCCGCCCTTTCGCGCACGCGTTTTTCGGTCGGCCGATCGTCGCAAGACGCGGTAACACTCGCTCATGTCAGGACATTGATCGAATAAAAAGCAACAAATTACAATTCCGTATATATTTCGCCGATGGACCAAAGAAAAACCGCCACACGTTCCGAACCGCCCCTGCCACGCACCTGGGATGCGCGGCTCGCGCGCTCGCTTGTCCGACCGCTCGTCGACACGCCCGTCACCCCGAATCACCTCACCACCGTTCGTCTGCTGATCGGCCTCGCCGGCGCCTGGTGCCTCGCGCACGGCGGCTTCGGCTGGAGCAATGCAGGCGCGTTCCTGATCGTGCTGTCGAACTTCGTCGACCACACCGACGGCGAGCTCGCCCGCATCAGCGGGAAATCCAGCAAGATCGGTCATTTTTACGACCTCGCGGCGGACGCGCTCGTCACGATCGCGCTGTTCGTCAGCATGGGCCTCGGCATCGTCGCCCAGGGCGGCCAGATGGCCGCGTCGCCGGTGCTGCTCGGCGCGGTGGCCGGCGCCGCCGTCGCGCTGATCTTCTTCCTGCGCATGCGGATCGAATCGATCGCCGGCAAGGCCGGCACCAAGCAGGCGTTCGCCGGCGGCTTCGAAACCGAAGACGTGCTGTACCTGCTGCCGCTCGTGACGCTCTTCGACGGCGTCGAGCCGTTCCTGCTCGCGGCGTCGATCGGCGCCCCGCTCTTCGCCGCATGGGTCGTGATCGACTGGTGGCGCATCGTCCGGCGCGGCAACGTCGCGCAGAATCCAACTGAAATCCAGGCTTCCAAATGACTCCTAGCACGCGCGACGACTCCGTGCTGAGCCCGGCACGCCCCGCGCCTGCGCGCGCGGCCGCCGCCGATCCCGATCGCACCGTGGCCGACTGCGTCGGTTCGCTCGACCTCGACCGCCTGCGCGGCGACTACACGCGCCAGGGCTCGTTCCTGTACCTCGACGCCTTCCTGCCGGCCGACGCGCACGCGAAGCTCGCGGCGGCCGCCCGCGCGATGCAGGCCGGCCTGAACCGCAATTACCTGCCCGGCCACAAGCAGGGCGGCAGCGTCAGCCGCCATACGATCGACGAGCAGGCGCCGTACATCGCCGAACTGTATCGCTCGAAGGCACTCATCTCCTTCCTCGAGAAGATCACCGGCGACAAGCTGATGCTGTCGCCGGACGACGATCCGCACGCGTATGCGCTGTATTACTACACGAAGCCCGGCGACCACATCGGCTGGCACTACGACACGTCGTACTACGACGGCCGCCGCTATACGCTGCTGATCGGCGTGATCGACGAATCGTCGTGCCGGCTCGACTACGAACTGCACACGCGCAATCCGGACGTGGCCGACGAACCGGGCTCCGTCCAGATCGCCGACGGCGGCATCGTGCTGTTCGACGGCGACAAGCTGCGGCACCGCATCACGCCGCTGGGCCAGAACGAGATGCGTGTGTCGCTCACCTTCGAATACGTGACGAACCCCGGCATGCGCCCGTGGAAGCGCTTCATCTCGAACATGAAGGACGCGATCGCGTATTTCGGCTTCCGCCAGGTGTTCAAGCAACTGGCGACGCGACGCCCGACCGGGTCATGACACGCGCCGGCCTGATCCTGCTGTCCCTCGGGACCGCACTCTTCGTCGCGCTCCTGGCCTGGCAGGGCGTCGGCGCGGTCGCGTCCACGTTCCTCGCGGCCGGCTGGGGGCTCGCGCTCGTCGCGGCGTTCCACGTCGTGCCGCTCGTGATCGACGCGATGGCGATCTCCGTGATGTTCCGCCACGGCCAGCCCGGCGCCGAACTCGGCAATGCGCTGCGTGCGCGCTGGGTCGGCGAATCGGTGAACAGCCTGCTGCCCGCCGGGCAGATTGGCGGCCCCGTGCTGATGGTGCGCCACCTCGCGCAGCGCGGCACGCGGATGGCCGACGCGGCGGCCGCCGTCACCGTCAGCACGACGATGCAGGCGCTCTCGCAAATGGCGTTCGCGCTGATCGGCATCGCCGCGTTCAGCCTGTACGCCACGCACGAATCGGTCGCGCACCTGCGCACGCCCGCGCTGATCGCCACCGGCGTGCTCGGCGCCCTCGCCGCGCTGTTCTACGTCGCGCAGCGGCGCGGGCTGTTCGGCCGCGGCCTGCGCCTCGCGTCGAAGCTGCTCGGCCCGCGCGACTGGTCGTCGCTGGCGACCCGCGCCGACGCGATCGACGACGCGGTCGGCGCGCTGTACCGCGATCGTGCGAAGGTCGCGAAGACGTTCGCATTGAGTCTCGTCGGCTGGATCGTCGGCACCGCGGAAGTGTGGCTCGCGCTGCACTTCCTCGGGCACCCGGTGAGCTGGCTCGACGCGCTGCTGCTCGAGAGCGTCGGCCAGGCCATTCGTGGCGCGGCCTTCGCGATCCCGGGCTCGCTCGGCGCGCAGGAAGGCGGCTACCTGCTGCTCGCGCCGCTGGTCGGACTGCCGCCCGACGCGGCGCTCGCGCTGTCGCTCGCGAAGCGCGCGCGCGAACTCGCGCTCGGCCTGCCCGGCCTGCTCTACCTGCATTTCAGTGAAAGAAACTGGCAGCGGCGCCGTGCGCCGCAGCCGCTCGCCGACTGATCGTTCAGATCCGCCGGCTTTTTGGTTGGAGAACCCATGCGAGCCATCATTCTTGCGGCAGGCCTCGGCTTGCGCCTGCAACAACCGCCCGAGGCACAGTTCCCGAAGTGCCTGCTGCGCTTCGACGACGTGTCGCTGCTCGAGCGCCATCTGCGCGTGCTCGATGCCGCGGGCGTCGACGAAATCGTGCTCGGGCTCGGCTTCCAGGCCGAGAAGGTCGAGCAGGAATTGAAGCGCCTCGGCCGCCAGGCCGAGATCGTGGTCAACGAACGCTACGACCTCGGCAGCGTGCTGACCGTGCATACCGTCGCCGACGCGATGACGCGCGGCGGCGACGTGCTGCTGATGGACGCCGACGTGCTGTATGACGAGAACATCCTGCACGCGCTGGTGGCCGATGCCGACAAGGCGGTCGATCGCCTGTTGATCGACCGCGACTTCGAGGCCGGCGACGAACCCGTCAAGCTGTGCCTGAAGAACGGCGTGCCGGTCGAGCTGCGCAAGCAGCTCGCGGTCGATCTCGAATACGACACGATCGGCGAATCGGTCGGCTTCTTCCGCTTCACCGAAGGCACCGCGCGCCGCCTCGCGACGATCGTCGCGGGCTACGTCGACAGCGGCCGCGCGAACATGCCGCACGAGGAAGCCGTGCGCGACCTGCTGCTCGAAGGCGGTCATTCGTTCGACGTCGCCGACGTCACCGGCTCGCCGTGGATCGAGATCGACTTCCCGAACGACGTCGCCCGCGCCACCCAAGAAATCCTCCCCCTGATTCAACGCACCACCGCAGGAGTCGCACGATGAACGCACGCGAACCCAACTTCACCGAATCGCGCAGCGCCCGCCTGCGCCGAATGCTCGTCAGCAGCGATCTCGAATTCCTGATGGAAGCGCACAACGGCCTGTCCGCGCGGATCGTCCGCGAGGCCGGCTTCAAGGGCATCTGGGCATCGGGCCTCGCGATCTCCGCGCAGTTCGGCGTGCGCGACAACAACGAAGCGAGCTGGACGCAGGTCGTCGACGTGCTCGAATTCATGGCCGACGCAAGCGACCTGCCGATCCTGCTCGACGGCGACACCGGCTACGGCAACTTCAACAACGTGCGCCGCCTCGTGAAGAAGCTCGAGCAGCGCGGCATCGCCGGCGTCTGTATCGAAGACAAGCAGTTCCCGAAGACCAACAGCTTCATCGGCGGCGAGCGCCAGCCGCTCGCGGAAATCGACGAGTTCTGCGGCAAGATCAAGGCCGGCAAGGATTCGCAGACCGATCCCGACTTCTCGATCGTCGCGCGTGTCGAGGCGCTGATCGCAGGCTGGGGGATGGACGAGGCACTGCGTCGCGCGAACGCGTACGCGGAAGCCGGCGCCGACGCGATTCTGATCCACAGCAAGCTGTCGCGCCCGGACGAGATCCTGCAGTTCGCGCGCGAATGGAGCGGCAAGGCGCCGCTCGTGATCGTGCCGACCAAGTACTACAGCACGCCGACCGACGTGTTCCGCCAGGCCGGCATCAGCACCGTGATCTGGGCGAACCACCTGATCCGCGCGTCGGCATCCGCGATGCAGGCGACCGCGCGCGAGATCCACGAGAGCGAAACGCTGATCAACGTCGAGGACCGCGTGGCATCGGTAAACGAGATCTTCCGCCTGCAGGACGCTGACGAATACTCGGCGGCCGAGCGCATCTACCTGTCGTCGTCGTCGCGCGCGTCGAACGCGGCGATCGTGCTCGCCGCGAGCCGCGGCAAGGGCCTCGAAGCCGTGACCGAAGACAAGCCGAAGGTCATGCTGCCGGTCGCCGGCAAGCCGCTGCTGCGCTGGCTCGTCGACGGCTTCAAGACGCACGGCGTCAACGACATCACCGTGGTCGGCGGTTATCGCGCCGACGCGATCGACACGTCGGGCATCAAGCTCGTGGTCAACGAGCGCCATGCGCAGACGGGCGAACTCGCATCGCTCGCATGCGCGGCCGAACGCCTGACCGGCGACACCGTGATCTCGTACGGCGACCTGCTGTTCCGCAGCTACATCGTGCGCGACCTCGCGGAGAGCGAGGCCGAGTTCAGCGTGGTGGTCGATTCGTCGCTGACGGAAACCAACCAGAGCGTGCGCGATTTCGCGCTGTGCTCGGCGGCCGACGATCGCGGCCTGTTCGGCCAGAAGACCTACCTGCAACGCGTATCGAGCGACGTCGCCACGGGCACGCCGCACGGCCGCTGGATCGGCCTGCTGAACGTGCGCGGTGCCGGTGTCGAGCGGCTGAAGGCGATGCTCGCGACGCTGCAGGCGCGCGACGATTTCGACACGCTCGACATCCCGTCGCTGCTCAACGAACTGATCGCCGCCGGCGAGAAGATCGAGGTGCAGTACGTGCACGGCCACTGGCGCGGTGTGAACGACCTCGAAGACTTCCGCCGCGCGGGCGACTTCGCGCACGGCCAGACGCCGCTGTCCGAACCGGGCACCGGCAACGGGGGCGCGCAATGATCGAAGCGGCACAGTTCGTCGAGGCCGCGCGCGAGCGCGGTTTCGACTGGTACGCGGGGGTGCCCTGCTCGTACCTGACGCCGTTCATCAATTACGTGCTGCAGGACCCGACGCTGAATTACGTGTCGGCCGCGAACGAAGGCGACGCGGTCGCGCTGATCGCGGGCGCGACGCTCGGCGGCAAGCGCGGCATCGCGATGATGCAGAACTCGGGGCTCGGCAACGCGGTGAGCCCGCTCACGTCGCTGACCTGGACGTTCCGCCTGCCGCAGCTGCTGATCGTCACGTGGCGCGGCCAGCCGGGCGTATCCGACGAGCCCCAGCACGCGCTGATGGGCCCGATCACGCCCGCGATGCTCGACACGATGGAGATCCCGTGGGAGACGTTCCCGACCGACCCCGAACAGGTCGGCCCGGCACTCGACCGCGCGATCGCGCACATGGACGCGACGGGCCGCCCGTACGCGCTCGTGATGCAGAAAGGCAGCGTCGCGCCGTATGAGCTGAAGGCAAACCCGGCGGCCAAGCCGCGCGCGCATGTCGCCGCGCAATCGTCGTCGCGCGCCGCGTCGGCCGAAGCCTGGCCGACCCGCCAGGACGCGCTGCAGCGCGTGATCGCGCACACGCCGGTCGATTCGACCGTCGTGCTCGCATCGACCGGCTTCTGCGGCCGCGAACTCTACGCAATCGACGATCGCCCGAACCAGTTGTACATGGTCGGTTCGATGGGCTGCGTGACGCCGCTCGCGCTCGGCCTCGCGCTCGCGCGCCCCGACCTGAAGGTCGTTGCGGTCGACGGCGACGGCGCCGCGCTGATGCGCATGGGCGCGTTCGCGACGCTCGGCACCTACGGCCCGGCGAACCTCACGCACGTGCTGCTCGACAACGGCGCGCACGAATCGACGGGCGGCCAGGCAACGGTGTCGCAGCACGTGTCGTTCGCGGGTGTCGCGGCGGCATGCGGCTACGCGTCGGCGGTCGAAGGCGACACGCTCGACGTGCTCGATACGGCGCTGGCCGGGTCGAGCGACGGTGCGCAGTTCGTGCGCCTGGCGATCCGCACCGGCGTACCCGACGGCCTGCCCCGCCCGACCGTCACGCCGGTCGAGGTCAAGACCCGTCTGATGCGGCACATCGGCGCCGCGCAGACCGAAGCCCACGTTGAAGGAGCCCATTGATGCTGCTGCTGAACCCCGGCCCGGTCACGCTCACCGAACGCGTGCGCCGCAGCCTGCTGCAACCTGACCTGTGCCATCGCGAAAGCGAATTCTTCGATCTGCAGGACGAAGCACGTGCGCGCCTCGTTGCCGCGTACGAGCTCGATCCGGCCGAATGGGCCGCCGTGCTGATGACGGGTTCGGGCACGGCCGCCGTGGAAAGCATGATCGCGGCACTCGTGCCGCAGGACGGCAAGCTGCTGGTGATCGAGAACGGCGTGTACGGCGAGCGGATCACGCAGATCGCGACGCAGTACGGGATCGCGCATGAGGTGCTGAGGCATGAGTGGATGCAGGCGCCCGATCTCGCGCAGATCGCCGCACGGCTCGATGCGGGTGGGTACTCGCATGTCGCCGTGATTCATCACGAAACGACGACGGGCCGGCTGAACGATCTCGGCGCGATTGCCGGGGTGTGCCGTTCGCGCGGCGTGAAGATGCTCGTCGATGGCGTCAGCAGCTTCGGCGCGGAAGCGATCGACTTCGCCGGCGGCGACATCGACGCGGTTGCCGCGACCGCGAACAAGTGCCTGCACGGCGTGCCGGGCGCGGCGTTCGTGATCGTGCGCCGCAGCGCGCTCGCGAAGGCTGCAAGCCGCACTTACTACCTCGATCTCGGTCGCCTGGCAAAGCTGCAGGATCAGCGCAATACGCCGTTCACGCCTTCCGTGCACGCGTATTACGCGCTCGTCGAGGCGCTGCGCGAGTTCGATGAAGCTGGCGGCTGGCGTGCGCGTCATGCGCATTACAAGGCGCTCGCCGATCAGGCTCAGGCCGGGCTGGCGGCGCGCGGGATGCCGCTCGTGCTGCCGGAAGGTGAATCGTCGGTCGTGCTGCGCGCGTATCGGCTGCCGCAGGGTGTGACGTACGAGACGTTGCATGATGGCTTGAAGGCGCGTGGTTTCGTGATCTACGCAGGGCAAGGCGGGCTGTCGAAGGAACTGTTCCGGATTTCGACGATGGGCGCGATTCAGGCGGCTGATGTCGAGCGGTTGCTGGAAGGGTTCACGGCGCTGACGCGGTAAGCGTTGGTCGTAGCTTCGTCCATGAAAGGCCCTTCTCGGAAGGGCCTTTTTTATTCTTTGCGGATTTTTCGGAAACGCTGGACGGTTGAGTCCGCAACCATTACGAGGCTTGAGCCGAGCGACTGCCTCAAAGGCGCACGCGCGGTAAAAACCCGACCTCGACGCAGAGGATTGTCCGCCGACGTTCTGTCAAAATACCCGCTTGATCCTCCTGACCGAGCGCGGAATGGAACTCAGACAACTACGCTATTTTCTCAGCGTCGTGGAACATGGAAGCATGGGCAAGGCAGCGCTGGAACTCGGCGTGGTGACTTCGGCATTGAGTCAGCAGATCAGCCGTCTCGAAGGCGAGCTGTCCACGCGCCTGCTGCAACGCACCTCGTCGGGCGTCGTCCCGACCGACGCAGGTTTGGCGTTCTGGCGTCAGGCGCAACTCGCGCTGCGTCATATCGACGACGCCGCGCTTGCTGCACGCTCAGCCCGCCTGTCGGGCCATGTCAGCGTCGGCATGGCACCGAGCACGGCGAGCGTGATGGGTGTCGCATTCATGCAGGCCATGCGCGCGCGCTATCCCGACGTACGGCTGCACATGGTCGAAAGTCTCTCCGGCTATCTGGCGTCCATGTTGAGCGCGCGTCAGATCGATCTCGCCGTGCTGTTCCGCGAGGAGTCCGCGCAACGCTGGAGCGTGATGCCGCTGCTGGACGAGCGGCTGTTCCTGATCGGCGCGGGCGATCTCGATGGCATGCCGACGAGCGCATCCGTCCGGCTGAAAAATCTCGGCAGGCTTCCGCTGATTCTCCCCAGCGGCACGCACGGGCTGCGTTCGCTGTTGTTGTCCGCATTCAGGCGCGCCGAGTACGAGCCGAACATCGTCGCCGAAGTCGACGGCCTCGCGCTCCTGATGGACTTCGTCCGCGCCGGCATCGGCGCGACGATACAGCCGGGCGCGGCGCTCGCAAGGCCCGAGAACGTGATACTGACGAGCGTGCCCGTCGCCGAGAAATACGCCACGCGGCCCAACATGCTCGCCAGCATCTCCGATGACGAACTGTCTCCCGCCGGTCTCGCCGCGCGCGTGGTGCTCGCCGATGTCGCCCGTCAACTGGTGCGGGAAGGCCGCTGGCCCGGCGCACGGCTGCGGGAACCCCAGCCTTCACAAAAAGTGAACACCCGTTGACGGCTGGCTGGTAGCGGCGCGGACACGAGGCCTTTACGATTTGCCCAAAAGGAGGCAAGTCTGATGGTCGATGTGCTCGTAATCGGAGGAGGCAATGCCGCGCTGTGTGCCGCATTGATGGCGCGCGAAGCAGGCGCCTCGGTCCTGCTTCTCGAATCCGCGCCGCGCGAATGGCGCGGCGGCAACTCGCAACACACGCGCAATCTGCGCTGCATGCACGATGCGCCCCAGGACGTTCTCGTCGAGGCCTATCCGGAAGAGGAATTCTGGCAGGACCTGTTGAAAGTCACCGGCGGCATCACGAACGAACATCTCGCGCGGCTGACGATCCGCGCGTCGTCGTCATGCCGGCCGTGGATGCGGAAGCACGGCGTGCGCTTCCAGCCGCCGCTGTCCGGTGCGCTGCACGTGGCACGCACCAATGCGTTCTTCATGGGCGGCGGCAAGGCGCTCGTCAACGCGTATTACCGCAGCGCCGAAGCACTCGGCGTCGATATCCGCTATGAAACACCCGTCGATTCGCTTGAACTCGACGGCAGCCGCTTCATCGCAGCGCGCAGCGGCCGCCAGCGCTTCGAGGCGCGCGCCTGCGTGCTGGCGGCAGGCGGCTTTGAATCAAATCGCGAATGGCTGCGCGAAGCGTGGGGGCAAAACGAGCGCGGCGAATGGCCCGCCGACAACTTCCTGATTCGCGGCACGCGCTTCAACCAGGGTGTGCTCATCAAGCATATGGCCGACGCCGGTGCCGACATGATCGGCGACCCGTCGCAGTCGCATTGCGTCGCCATCGATGCACGCGCCCCGCTGTATGACGGCGGCATCTGCACGCGCATCGACTGCGTGTCGCTGGGCGTCGTGGTGAATCGCGACGCCGAGCGCTTCTACGACGAAGGCGAGGATTTCTGGCCGAAGCGCTATGCAATCTGGGGACGGCTCGTTGCGCACCAGCCGGGGCAGATCGGCTATTCGATCATCGACTCGAAAGCAATCGGCCGCTTCATGCCGCCGGTGTTTCCGGGCGAAAAGGCCGACACGCTGCCGGAACTCGCGCGCAAGCTCGGGCTGCCGGAAGCGCGCTTCATGGAAACGCTCACGCGCTACAACGATTCGTGCCGCGACGGCACCTTCGATCACACCGCACTCGACGACTGCCACACCGAAGGTCTCGAGCCGCCCAAGACGCACTGGGCGCGTCGCGTCGAGACGCCGCCGTTCTACGGTTATGCGTTGCGGCCAGGCATCACGTTCACGTATCTCGGACTGAAGACCAACGACCGCGCACAGGTTCACTTCGGCGGCACCGCCAGTGAGAACCTGTTCGTGGCCGGCGAAATGATGGCCGGCAACGTGCTCGGCAAGGGCTATACAGCGGGCGTCGGCATGTCGATCGGCACGGCCTTCGGGCGCATTGCCGGGACGCAGGCCGCGCGCGCCGCACTCAAAACAACGGAGGCAACCCGTGCAGCAGTCTGACCCGCTCGCGCCCGAACACACGCGCACGGCCTTTTCGGTCGATACGAAAAAAACGCCACGCGACAGCACGGCGCGCGTGATTCCCATTGTGCCGATGAGCGCCAGCGAAACCGAAGTCGCCCGGCAGATGCAGATCTGCAACGCCTGCCGCTATTGCGAGGGCTTCTGCGCCGTGTTCCCTGCCATGACGCGCCGCCTGGAATTCGGCAAGGCGGACGTCAACTATCTGGCGAATCTCTGCCACAACTGCGGAGCGTGCTATCACGCGTGCCAATACGCGCCGCCGCACGAGTTCGGCGTGAACGTGCCGAAAGCGATGGCCGAAGTCCGGCTCGAAACCTACACCGGGTACGCGTTTCCCGCGTCGTTCGGCGCGCTGTACAAGCGCAACGGCTTGACTGTGTCGGTCGCGCTGGCGGCCGGACTCGCGCTGTTTCTGCTGCTCGGTACGGCATTGCACGGCGGCTTGTCCGGCGATGTCGCGCCCGCGAACTTCTACGCGATCTTCCCGCACAACCTGCTCGCGGCGATGTTCGGCATCGTTTTCCTGTTCGCCATTCTCGCGCTCGGTATCGGCGTCACGCGCTTCTGGCGCGACGTGTCGGCAGGAACGGCGAGCGCGAGCGCGCCGGCCGTCGCGGAAGCGGCCAGGAACGCGCTGACGCTCAAGTACCTGGACGGCGGCCACGGCGACGGCTGCAACGAAGAGAACGATACGTTCACGCTGGCGCGGCGCCGTTTCCATCACCTGACGTTCTACGGCTTCGTACTGTGCTTTGCGGCGACCGCCGTCGCGACGCTCTATCACTACGCCTTCGGCCTGGAAGCGCCGTATCCGTTTCTGAGCGTGCCGGTGCTGCTGGGAACCGCAGGCGGCATCGGACTGATCGCGGGGCCGGCGGGACTGCTGTGGCTGAACCTGAAACGCGTTCCGGAGCGCGGCGATGCCCGTCAGCGTCCGATGGACCGCGGCTTCATCGCGCTCCTGCTTCTGACGAGCACATCCGGTCTCGCGCTGCTCGCGCTCCGCACGACCTCGGCGATGCCGTCGCTGCTCGCCATTCATCTCGGCATCGTGATGGCGCTGTTCGCCACGCTGCCTTACGGCAAGTTCGCGCACGGCATCTTCCGATCGGCGGCGCTGCTCAAATCGTCGATCGAGAAGCGTCAACGCAACACACTGAGCCTCGGTTCGGATTAGCCCGTTACCCGGGTGCGCGTGCGCGCCCATCACTATAGACAAGAAGCAGGAGACGCAATGAACCGTACCGAACCGATCGCCGCTACGCCCGGCGTTTCGCGCACGACAAGGGCCGCCGCCGTGTTGCGTGTGACGAGCGGCAATTTCATCGAACAGTTCGATTTCTTTCTGTTCGGTTTCTACGCGACCTCGATCTCGAAGATCTTCTTTCCGTCTACCAGCGAGTTCGCGTCGCTGATGCTGACCTTCGCCGTGTTCGGCGCGGGCTTTCTGATGCGTCCGCTCGGTGCGATCTTTCTCGGCGCGTATATCGACAAGGTCGGACGGCGCACCGGGCTGATCGTTACGCTGTCGATCATGGCGAGCGGTACGATTCTGATTGCCTGTGTGCCCGGGTACGCGACCATCGGCCTGCTCGCGCCGGCGCTCGTGCTGCTCGGGCGTCTGTTGCAGGGTTTTTCCGCAGGAGCCGAACTCGGCGGCGTATCCGTCTATCTCGCGGAAATGGCAACGCCCGGCAACAAAGGTTTCTACACGAGCTGGCAGTCGGCGAGCCAGCAGGTGGCGATCGTCGTGGCGGCGGCCATCGGTTACAGCCTGAACGAATGGTTGTCCGCACAGCAGATCGCCGCATGGGGCTGGCGCGTACCGTTCTTTATCGGCTGTGCGATCGTGCCGTTCCTGTTCGTGTTGCGTCGCTCGCTGCAGGAAACCGCAGCGTTCGAAGCGCGGCGGCATCATCCGCAGGCACGCGAAATTCTTGCGATGCTGCTCGGCAACTGGCGCACCGTGATCGGCGGCATGCTGCTGACCGCCATGACCACCACCACCTTCTATCTCATCACGGTCTATACGCCGACCTTCGGCAAGTCAGTACTGAAGCTGTCCACCTCGGACAGCTTGATCGTGACGCTGCTGGTGGCCGCCTCGAATTTCATCTGGCTTCCGATCGGCGGCACGATCTCCGACCGCATCGGCCGCAAGCCGTTGCTGCTCGCCATTTCCGTACTGGCGATCTTCACCGCTTATCCGGCGCTGTCCTGGCTTGCCGATGCGCCGAGCTTTGCGCGCATGCTGATCGTGCTGCTGTGGTTCTCGTTCTTCTTCGGCATGTATAACGGCGCGATGGTCGCCGCGCTCACCGAAGTGATGCCGGTCGAAGTGCGCGTCGCGGGTTTCTCGCTGGCGTTCAGTCTCGCGACGGCGCTGTTCGGCGGCTTTACGCCGGCGGTATCGACGTATCTGATTCAGGTTCTGCACGACAAGGCCGCACCCGGCTACTGGCTGAGCTTCGCCGCGCTTTGCGGCTTGTGCGCGACGCTCGGGCTGTACCGTCGCCGCGCGGACAGCAACGCGTCGGCGGCATCGTCGGCCTGATAGCGATTGCATCGGCGCGAGTCGGTCACCCCGGCTTCGCGCCGGACTTTCGTTTTTCCAGCGGCGGCAAGAACGGGTGACGCGGGCCGGCTTGCGCAGCAACACAGGCCACTCCGTCTTGCCGTAAGAGCGGCGCCGGTCAAACGTCCGAATCCCCGCTCTCGTACTGATGCGGGGGGCTATTTCCGAGGGTCCAGTGCTCGTCCGTCAACGGCGCTGGTTCGAATACGCCGAGGTCTTCGAGCACGGCCGCCAGGCGGCTCGCATTCGGCGGGTTTTTTCGGGTCGCCTCAAAGTAAGCGGTACCCAGGCCGAAAGGCACTGTTTTTTTACGAACGCCCGTCGCGCTATTGGACAACGGAAACGGACCCGTGCCGAAATGGGCTGCCAGTCTCCGCAGGGTTTCGTCAATTTCGGAATGCGGAAAACGGATGACGCTCCCTCCACCCGGTTTCCGGGTATCGATGGCATCCTGCCCGAGGCGATACTCGAATTGACGCCCTCGCTTCCGCGTCTCACATTCAATCCATTCATACACCTCTCCGCCCCCCGGCCGCCGGGTCTGTGGGCCGACGGGTTCGTGCCGCTGCGGCGCTCTGCCCCCCGCGTCGCTGTCGCCGCCCAGGTCATAGCCGATCATGAACAATGCTGCCTCCAGGGCGCGCAGACGCCGCGTTCTGGATTCGATCCGCGCCACGAATGCACTCCTGCGTGTGCATTCGTGATCGGCAATTGCCGTCAGCAGCCAACTCGCGAGCATGTTCCATTTTGCGTAGACTCGCCCGCTGGCCAGCCGAGGGAAAGTCAAT
Source organism: Burkholderia reimsis (assembly GCF_003294055.1). NCBI lineage: Bacteria > Pseudomonadati > Pseudomonadota > Betaproteobacteria > Burkholderiales > Burkholderiaceae > Burkholderia > Burkholderia reimsis. Next base: position 32,831 of record NZ_QMFZ01000051.1, on the reverse strand, counting down.
CGAGCTTGACCCGCGTAGCGCTCGGGCGGGCTTATTGCGTTCGGTGCGCTTTTGGCCGGCGCCCACGCAAGGTCCAGCCCTTCCGGCACATCCGTCAGGCCCTTCGCCTGGCAGAACTGCACGACCGCTCGCCCCAGCGCAGCCGCCACGCGGCTGTCATAGATTACGAAGTCGTCGCATACCAGTGAATAGACCTTGCTCATACCCGACGTGAAGCGCAAATCCCCGTCTGCAAGCAACGGATTCTCCGTGTCGCCCGCGTTGATCGCGTCACGCGTTCTGCTGACGATGTGACACAGCTCGCTTTTATGGTCGTTGAGCCATTTCCTGTTGCCGTTCGTGACACCACCCCAAATCATCACACCGAGCGCCGCGCGGTGAACACGCTCGTTGTTGCCGACGGCCAGCCCCGCATTGAGTTCCTTTTGCAGTGTCTCGAGCGCATGCAGGCTCGAATCGAACGAACTGCCGGCAGGAATGCCATACCCGGACAGGTCGCCATACGTCCAGTGATAGCGCTCGTACGCATCAAACAGGTTTTCACAGGCCCAGTGCGTCCTGGTACGGCGCGATGTATAAGCGTGCTTAAAGGTGTCGTCGTCCAGACGCCTACTCATCCACGTCACGAATTTCCCGACTTGCCCCCGGATGTAATCGTTTTGTTTCATCTTGTTGGTCCTGTTGAGTGATGGCTGCCGCCGCCCACGGCGCGATTCGAGTGTGCAAAAAAAACCCTTCGGTAATAACGGCAGCGGATACGCGATCCTGAATACGTCATCGCGCAACGGTCCGCACGTCGCCGTCCACGTGAAAGGGTCTGCGCTACACTTGCGAAGCTTTCGGCGGAACGCAGAAAAATGACAATCCAGAATCACCCGCCAGCCATACTGACCTATGTCGATGATCCGGAGGACAAGCAGCGAGCGGCCTCCAGATTGGCGATATCCACGCTCGGATTTGCGCACGTCTGAACGCGCAGTCGCCGCGCCGCAGTGTCCGCCGCGCGATGAGCAAGAAGCCGGACTACGTCGAGCACGTGGGCCACACGCAGGGCGCCCGCTGGTTCAAAGTCCGAGATACGGTCATGCTGTGCAGCGAGGAACGCATGTATGTCAACACCGCGATTGCCCTGTGCGCATTGCAGCGCGTTGCGGCACATCAGTTGCCGGACGTCGTCTTCGCAGAATTGGAGCACAAGTTCGCGCAGGCCCGAACGACGCTCGACCTCAGCACCGACGACCTTGCGCGGCAAGGAGGGTCATGGGAAGCGAAGTCCATGAAGATCGAGAGCACGCAGCCGTTGATTTTTCCGTCGATCGGCCCCGAAATCCATCGATGTCTGACGGACGCCCTGCTGCATGACAGGAAGGACCGCCACCCCATTCCCAAATAAAGGAAACCATGGAAGCCAGGCGCATATTTGAAGGCAAGACTCTGCCTACCGTGGAGCAGGGTGTTGGCATGATCTCGATCGACACCATTGAACGCCAGTGGGATCTTGTCCACTGCGAACCGGAGACTAACCGTATGGTTTTAGTCTCCCGTTCCAGGGAGGTCGGGATCGTCGGCAAAATGGCCATCCGCGATGACGGGAAGTTCTGTCTTGTGTTTGAAATCTGGGCGACGATTGATCCCAATTTCGGTCTCTGCGAGATACAACAGTGGCATATCGATCGTTCCGAATATCAGGCACGCTTGGCCGAGCTGCAGCACGCACTCAAGGCCAACGGTTATCTGGCCTGTTCGCAGGCCAAGCTCAACGCTGTAGCCAGGCGGTTCAACGAGCCGTCCGCGGGACGCTAGACTTCGATACACCGGCTGAGCGAGTTCATATTCGTTGCATCGACGGGTTGAATCCGCCGTCGGTAAGCGACATCCACGACATCAATGAAGAACCTCTTTCCATCGTGACCGTGAGAATCCTCCATTTCGCCCCGTTGCTGGCGCTCGCCGCCTCCCCCATCGTTCACGCCGCCGGCAGCCAGCCTTGCGACGACGACACCGTAACTGCCGTCGCCCGCTGGGCCGGTATCGCGAGCGCCCGCATCGCGACGCGCGATGCAGACCGGCTGGTCGTCGCGGCGGCCTGCAAGGTCATGCCGAATGCGCCCGGAACGACGATCGCGGCCGTCGCGTTCGATTCGCTGCCGAAGAGCAGGAACCCGGACGAAAGCAGGAAGTTGCAGGTCGTCGCGCTCGTTGAAGGCGGCAAGGTTGCGGCGGCCGAAAAATCGCAAATCGAAGAAGATGCCGCGACGGAGGTCGGCGAGAACAGCTATCGCATCGATACGGCACCGTACCGGCTGTCGCCCGATGTGCGGGCGTTTGGTGTCGTGTTCAGCAGCACCGCGCACGGACCGAGCTGCCCGGATGCCTACATGGAGAACGAACTGACCCTGTGGATTCGCGAAGGCGCTCGCATCCGCCCCGTGTTTGGCACCAATCTCAATGGCTGGGTCGCTACCACAGGTACCGCGTGCGGCCCCGATACCAGTGACCTGCGCAGCGAGTCCGCCCGCATGACGATTGCGGTCGAGAAGACGTCGCACAACGGCTTTGCGGACCTGTCGATTACGGCACACGTGATGAACGCGGAAAGCAACGACGATAAGCAACCGGACGCGGGAAAACGCACCGTGCGCACGGTCGTCAAATACGACGGCAAATCATACGGAAGCGATATGTACCGGGACTTCTGGTATTCGCCTGCCTCAAAGAAGCGATTCAAATAACGGTAAGCGGGGCCGCAGTAACACCGCCCCACCCATCTACTCCACCACCTTCGCCCCGATCGCCTCGCCCGACGCCGGCATCCGCCGCACATCCTCCCGCCCCCGCCGCATCTCACGCGCCGTATACCGATCCTTCAGCCGCAGGAACGGTTTCTCGACGAGGAAATAACTGGCCGTCGCCGCCATCAGCGCCCACACGATCCCAAGCGGAAACGCATGCGCAACCGGCAAATCCGGATTCGCGAACGGCTGCTGCCACAGATAGAGGCTGAACGAGATCGTGCCGACGAACACGACAGGCTGCGCACGCAACCATCGCGCGCACCAGAATTCGCTGCTGAAATTCAGCACGACGATCACGATCGCGATCAGCGCGGCCTCGAGCGTCACGCCGTACGTCGCATTCCAGAAGCCACCGAACCGATGTTCGGCGAGCGGCCCGCCGATCAGCACGACCACGATGATCGCCGTCACGATGCGCGTCCCGCCGCGCCACGAGCGAATCCACGCTTCGAGCCGTTCGCGGTTGAGCGACGCATAACAACCGATCAGGATCGGATCGACGCCCGTGTGAAGCATCATCCCGAGTTGCCCGCGCAGCGCGGGCGCCACGAAGTACGTGACGGCGCGCACGAGCGGCACGACCAGGATCAGCGCGGCCAGCCAGCGCGTTCCGCTGCGGCGCATGCCGTACACGAACAGCAGCGGCCAGAACCAGTAGAACTGTTCCTCGAGCGCGAGCGACCAGAAATGGCCGAGATACCACGCACCGTCCGGATGCAGCGTGTTGTCGCCGGTCAGCCCGAACCACGCCGAGTAGTTCCACAGGTGCAGCGCCGCATACAGCCATTGCCGGCGGTCGACGTCGAACCAGCCGGCGAAGGCCACGATCGCGACCGCAGCGAGATAGACGTAGCAGGCCGGCCAGATCCGCAGCGCGCGACGCACGTAGAACGACGTCAGCGCGATGCCGCCCGTGCGCGCGAATTCGGCGCGCAACACGTTGGTGATCAGGAAGCCGCTGAGGACGAAGAAGATCAGCACGCCGAGCCGGCCGTCGGCGATCAGCCGCAACGGCGCGTACCAGCCCGTGTAGCCGCCGGGCAGCACGTGCTCGGCGTGTCCGACCACGACCATCGCCACCGCGACGGCGCGCAATCCGGTCAACTGCGTGACGCGATGGTTCATCGGCTGGTTTCCGTCGGCACGGTGGATGGGCAGCAGACCGGCGCCGCCCCCGCTTCGGCACGCCGATATGCCGCCGGGATTTTGTATGAAAAATATCGGAATGAAATTGCTTCAAAAATCCGGGGGCACCACGCTGCCTGAACGCCGTTCCATCACCCGGCCGCCCACCGCCCGAAAACCGGGCGGTTGAACGTTCTGCTCCAGCAATGGCTGCGCAACCTCGAAATGCCGCTTCTCTCCCCAAAGCACACGATCACCGACGACATAAAGGTATTTCTTCGCGCGCGTAACGGCGACGTTCAACAAGTTCGCCTCCGCCGATGCCCAGTTCATCGCACCTTCGTGCCGCGAATCGCAACCGAGCACGAAAAAGACCACTTCGCTTTCCTTCCCCTGAAACGTGTGTACCGTTCCCACACACTTCCTGATCCATTCCGCCAGGTCGGTCGGCACGGGTTTTCTGGTGCCTGCCAGCGCACGCTCCCAACGTTCGCGGTCGCTCAATAGATCAACGAGCCCGTGCTTGACCTGCCTGAACGGGGTGATGATGAACACGTCGGGCATCGTACTCGCACCCGCTTCATCCATCGCTTGCCGGTAAAGTCGCGTCAGCGCGTCGAATACCCGCTCGCCCTGTTCCGCGACGTACTTCGATCCCGCCTCCGCCGCGCCACGCACGTCCCACCAGGCGCTGGCGCCCAGTACGGGATGCGGCGCAGGCAGATACGCATCGGTCGACCACGTCTTCTGCTCATGCAACATGCGCCCGCCATATGCGATCGCATTCGCGATGTTGAACATAGGATCGTGGCAGCGCCGATGGATAATCAACGGCACACCGATGAACTGTTCGGGTATCGTCGGATTTCTCACGCCGAATGCACACACACGGTCCGCCAGTGTCTGGACGGAATGATGGTCAACCGCGTAGCGCGCGCGGCGCGTGCCGAGCCAGTGGTCGCCGAGGTTCGCGAGTAATTGCGTCGACTGCGTGACGACCGGCGGAATTTGCTGCGGATCGCCAACGACCACGACCCGTTGCGCGCGCATCAACGCCCCTACGGCAGCCTGTGGCACCGCTTGCCCGGCCTCGTCGATCACCAGCCAGCCCAGCCCTTCAGGCCCGACACCGGCAAATTGCTTGCGAATCGACGCGAACGTGCTTGACACGACTGGCGTCAGCATGAAAAACCACTGCCATAGTGTGCTCGCACCGCTTATTGGCGGACGCGACAGCAGGTTCGACAATGCGTAAACGAGTTCATTGAAGCGTGGCTGTTCCGCGTGAACGGTCAGGAAAAACGCCTCGTGCAATGCCATCGCCGAAGCAAATAGTTCGTTTCTCAGTGCATTGAGGGCTTCCGTTTGCCAGAACGCACGTTTCTGACTACGGGCCCGCTCGATTTCCGCGCCGAATGCGAGGTCTTCACCGCTCCAGAGCGGAACATCGTATTTCGCTTGTATCTGCTCGGCTTCCCTGAAATCGTCGCTGACCCTGCGCAATACGGTCGCGGCTTGGGTCGCCGCGATCCAGCCGCGATACGCGTCGCGCCGGAGCCATTTTGACGCCCAGCGCAGCCACGACGGGCCAAGCCGACGCTCGAACTGCCGCGCATCCTCGTGGAACCGATCGATGTGCGTGTCGAGCATCCGGCGCTGCCGCTCCAGCCCGCACCGGCTGAACGGCGCGATGGCCGGGCAGCATTCAACGACCTGCGGCCACGCCTCTTCAATCGCGTTCAGATACGCATCAAGCTGATCGAGCTCATGCTGTGCGAACTCGAATTGTTTCAGCGCAGCGTCGAAATTGCGCTGGGCAGTCTGGAACGGAACGCGTTCGACGCCCCCCTTGCGCCAGTGATGCAAGTAGCGCCAGTAAGTCGTCGCACCGACCGCATCCCAACTCGAAAAATCGACGTCGCTGTTGGAAAGGAACAAGTCGCCAGGCTTGTCGTCGGGCGTTGCCGCATAGTTGTTGAAGATGTTGCTGAACAACCAGCGATTGGCGCGCTTGCCGAGCGCAGCCGCAACCAGCCCCCACACCGGCTCCTTGAGCTTCCACGGCTTCGACGTGTGACTGCCCGCGTATTTCGTCGCAACCGGGCCGAAGTAGGACAGCCGGCTTCGCAAGCCCGCATCGACGTGACGGCTCTGCGGCAATTCGAGCGACAGATTCTCGACCGCCCCGTTGTTGGTGGATGCAACGACGATTTCAAAGCCCGTCAACGCGGGCAAAAGCGCGGGAACCTGATAGGCTTTCCCGCCGAAATCGACTGTGACGCTTTCCCCCGACAGGCCGGCCCGCCAATCCGGCAATGCGGCCAGCGCGGACGCGCGCTCGACGACCAGATGCGCGATCAGATCGCGCAACAGCGTTGTCTTGCCGGTTCCAGGCGGACCGTTGACGGCAAGGATGTCGCCGACGCGCAGCATCTTCATCTTGTTCAGCGAATACTGCTGCATCAGCGACTGCACGTGTGCGGGCGCCGACGGCCAGCGCCCGGCGATACCATGCATTGGACGCAGTGAATCGGCGATTTCCCGCTGGCCGGCCGGATACGCATCGAGGTCCGTCTTCGATGAATCTCGAGCAGCCAAATAAGCAAGCAACGCACGCGGCGGCGATTCGGAATCGAGCGTTCGCCGCGCGTCTGCCAGATCCCGCACGTAAAAACTGTTCAGGATAGGCAGGACGTCGCCCGGGTCGTCCTCTTGCGCATCGCCCTCTGCCGCATCCGGCTCGTCGGGCACGGCTTGCGGTACCGCGCAGTCCGTGCGAGGCACCGCAAGCCGCTCTCGCACCGGCCTGCCGTGGTTGCCAGCCTTGATCGCCATCCATGCGACCAGCCCGTCGCCCGGCTCCAAGCCGGCCCATGTTTGCAGACGCCGCGCCATCTCGATCAGCATGTCGCAGTCGATCTCGGTCATACCGCCACCGAGCAGCATGTCGAACTCCCGCTTGAGCATTGCGGCGTCCGCGTCGAATGCGACCGCGGTGAGATCCGTCAATTCGCCCTCACGCAGCCGTCCGAGGGCCCACGGCAACGCAGAGACGCTCAACGCGTCGCCGCTCGATCTCCCGCCTGCTCCGATCGATAATTTGGCGAAGCATGTCAGCCCCTCGGGCGCCATCTCTTCGTCGCGGATCCGTTCGATGACAGTCCGCGCCGTCGCGCGCTCGGCCACATGCGCTTCGATCAGACGTGTCGCGAGCGATACGTCGAACGGCACGAGGTACAGTTCACCTGGTTGTCCGATCGCGGCGTCCCAGCACTCGCGCGCGGTCTCGTCGGCATGTATGCAGATCGTATCCTGGCGACGCCTGCGTGCCTGTTCAAGTTGATCGTCGAGATCGTAGCTATTGAAAAATTCGACGCTATGCCAGTAGTCGAGCACCGCCTCCATTTCGCGAATCATTTCGGCCCTGTTATGTATTTTTTTGACAGAACCCGCAGATTAGCGCAAACGCTCGGATCCACGCACGGCGCCGGCCAGCATGCAATCCGGCGCCAGCGCATCGCCCCGCCTGTCGCCGCGGCACCGCATCAAAACGACGAAACGACCGGTATGCCGCATCACCCGCAGAATATTTCGCGCATAATTCCTGCCACCCTTCCTTACGGTCCCCTCCCATGTACCCACCGATCGAACCCTACGCCCACGGCCATCTCGACACCGGCGACGGCCACCGCATCTACTGGGAGCGCTGCGGCAACCCCGCCGGCAAGCCCGCCGTGTTCCTGCACGGCGGCCCCGGCGCCGGCTGCAGCGCCGACCATCGCCGCCTGTTCGATCCGGAGCGCTACGACATCCTGCTGTTCGACCAGCGCGGCTGCGGGCGCTCGACGCCGCATGCGAGCCTCGAGAACAACACGACGTGGCATCTGGTTGCCGACATCGAGCGCCTGCGCGAGATGGTCGGCGCGGAAAAGTGGCTCGTGTTCGGCGGCTCGTGGGGCAGCGCACTGTCGATCGCGTATGCGGAAACGCACCCGGAGCGCGTGAGTGCTCTGGTCGTGCGCGGCATCTTCACGATGCGCCGCGCGGAAGTGCTGTGGTACTACCAGGAAGGCGCGTCGTGGCTGTTCCCCGACCTGTGGGAAGCCTTCCTTGCACCGATTCCGGAAGCGGAGCGCGGCGACCTGGTGGCCGCCTACCATCGCCGGCTGACCGGCAACGACGAAGCCGCGAAGCTCGAAGCCGCGCGCGCATGGAGCATCTGGGAAGGCCGCACGATCACGCTGCTGCCCGACCCCGCACTCGCCGCGCACTTCGCGGACGGCCACTACGCACTCGCGTTCGCGCGCATCGAGAATCATTACTTCGTGAACCAGGGCTTCGTCGAGGAAGGCCAGCTGCTGCGTGACGCGCATCGCCTCGCCGGCATTCCGGGCGTGATCGTGCAGGGCCGCTATGACGTCGCGACGCCTGCTCGCACCGCATGGGAGCTGTCGAAGGCCTGGCCGGATGCGACGTTCGAGATCGTGCCCGGCGCCGGGCATGCGTACAACGAACCGGGGATCCTGGAGGCGCTGATCGCGGCCACGGACCGGTTCGCGGACTAAGGCACGCCATCGGGCAACGTCGCGCGCGCGCCGATTGATCCGCGTCGAGCCTCCAACCATTGCGCGGGCCGGATGTCTGCCGGCCGAGAAGTTGGAGGCCGTTCCGTCATCGCGAGTCGCTGCGGTTTGCCGGATGGCACGCACACCGGCCACTCTTTCCACTTCGAAGGCTGATTCATGGCGTTGACCCCGACCGAACCCCGTTCCGAGCGTCTCGACCTCCCTGCGGTCAAGTCGCTTGCCGTCCGCGTGAACGGCTTGCGCATTCACACGAAAGTGGCCGGAGCCGGCCGGGCCGTCGTGCTGCTGCACGGCTGGCCGCAAACGTCGTATGCGTGGCGGAAGCTGGTGCCGTTGCTTTCGCCTCACTGCATGGTCATCGCCCCCGACCTGCGCGGATTCGGCCACTCCAGCAAGCCCGCGGCAGGCTATGACAAGAAGACCGTCGCAGGCGACATCGCCGCGTTGCTGCATGCGCTGCAGATCGAAAAGGCCTGCATCGTCGGACACGACATGGGCGGCCAGGTGGGCTACGCGTTCGCGGCGCTGTATCCGCAACTCACGGAGCGGTTCGTGTTCATCGAGAGCGGCTTGCCGGGCTTCGGCCAGGAAAAGGCGATGAACGTGGCCACGGGCGGCAGCTGGCACTTCGGCTTCAACATGGCGGGGGATATTTCGGAAGAGCTGGTGCGCGGCCGTGAAGCACTGTTCGTGCGTCACTTCATCCGGCGCGACACGGTAGGCACCGTCGATCCCGAGTCCATCACCGAAGCGGACATCGACGTCTACGCGACCGCGCTCACGCAGCCCGGCGCCCTGCGTGCGAGCTTCAGCTACTACCGCACCCTGTTCGTGGATCTCGACGACAACAAGACGTTCGGCACGAAGAAACTCGACATGCCTGTCCTCGCCATCGGATGCGAATTCGGGTACGGCGAAGGATCGAAGGCCACCATGGCGCAGGTCGCGTCCGATGTGCACGGGATCGTGCTGCGCGACTCCGGCCACTATCCCGCCGAAGAGCAGCCGGAACAGCTTGCGTCCGTCCTTCTCGACTTTCTCGCGCGATGATCTCCGCCGGTTGCCGACGATCGCCGCAAGCCGCCGGGATGTGCCGTCAGCAGCTTGATCCTGCCCGGGGGTTCACAGTGCGGTTTCGACGATCGCCCTGCCGCTGATCGCCCGCTCGACGAGCTGCTCGTCGCCGACCTTGCGGATCGCGTCGTCGAGCAGCCCCTCCGGCGCTTCGGTCGCCACCTTCAGCAAGCCCGACAGGCCGCGCGCGTCGAGCACCACCAGCGTCTCCATCGAATCCGCACGGCTCACGAGCACGCGGCGCCACGCCGGCCCCGCGCCGAAGCTCGCACAAAGCGCAATCGTCTCGCTGCCGAGCGTGTAGTCGAAAGTCTTGATCATGATCCGCCGCCGTTGCAAGGGAATGGCGCTACGCGACGGTGCGGCGCCGTGACGCCGACGCACCCGCGCGTGCCGCCGGCGCCCGAATCAACCAAGATCCGTTCGCCGGCATGGCCATGCTAGGCGTGCAGTATTAACGAAGACTTAAGCCGCCATGCGCGCGGGCACGCGGCATCGGGCGACATTACGGCGTGTCGAGCGGCTCCACCGTCACACCGACCTTCAGCTCCTGATCCGCACCACCGCCGCGGATCACACCGCGCAGCGGCGTCACGTCCGCGTAGTCGCGGCCGATCGACAGCATCACGTAGTCGTCGCCCGGCGCGCGATCGTTGGTCGGATCGAGCTGCAGCCAGCCGTTGTCCTCGGGCCATGCCGGGTCGTACACCTCGACCCACGCATGCGACGCATCGGCGCCGATCAGCCGCGGCTGCCCGGGGGGCGGCTGCGTCAGCAGGTAGCCGCTCACGTAACGCGCGGCCAGCCCGAGCGAGCGCAGCGCGCCGATCATCACATGCGCGAAATCCTGGCACACGCCCTTGCGCAAGCGCAGCGCATCGAGCGCCGACGTCGTGATGTCGGTGCTGTTCGGCGTATAGGCGAAATCGGCATGCACGCGCCGCATCAGGTCCCAGGCAGCCTGCACGAGCGGCCGTTGCGGCGTGAAGCTCGCGGCCGCATACGCGGCGAGTTCGGCGTCGCACGCGACATGCGGCGACGTGAACACGAATTCGCTCGCGGCATCGTAAGGCTGCCCTGCGCGAAACCGCAGGCGGTCGCGCACGGCTTCCCACGCAGTCGCCTGTTTCGCGTCGGGATGCGCGATGGCGGGCGGTGGCGCGCCGCGCGCACCGCGCGACCACACGGGCGGCGTCACGCGTACCGTGCTGCGGCTGCGCACGAGCAGCGCGTCATGTGGCAGGTTCAACGCAAACGATGCGCGCGCGTTGCCGAATGCATCGATCTCGGTACAGACCGATTCCGGCGCGGGATCGATGTCGAGCGCGAACGACAGCACTTGCTGGCGCGGCGTCGCGAGCGGTTGCAGCCGTGCCTGGTGCTGCGCCGATTCGACGCGCGCCGCGTAACGGTATTCGGTGTCGTGCGTGACGCGCAGCAACCGGCCCGGCGCGACCTCGGCGGTCGTTGCTTTAGCGGCCGATGCCGATGCCGATGCGTTCCGTGCATCGCCGGAACCGGGTGGCGCTTTCCCCGCGCCCTTCGTCGTCACCATAACGTCCTGCCCGCCTCGCGTACGTGGCTGAAATAGCGCTCGCCGATCCGGTTCGACAGTTCCCAGACCGCCTTCGCCGTCGTGTCGAGCGCTTCGAGCAGCTTGCCGTGCCGGCCACCGTCGGTGGTTTCGCACAGCTCGTGCAGCGACCACGCGGGCACGTCCGGAACCGTCTCGGCCAGTTCGGACAGCGCATAACCTTCGCTGCGCTCGACCTTCGTCAGCCGGCCCCGCAGCGCCTGCACGACCCAGCCGAGCGAGCGCGGATTGTCGGTATCGAGCACGACGAGCGACAGCAGCGGCGCGACATCGAAGCCGCGCTGGAAACGCGAACGGAACGTGATCGTGCTGTCAAACAGCTCCAGCACAAGCTCGAAGCCGTCCTGCCGGTGCACCGCGCCTTCGTCGAACGCGCACTTCAGCACGCTGCACAGGAAGTCCAGCCGGTCGATCTGCCGGCCGATCGACAGCAGCCGCCAGCCGTCGTCGCGCGTCATGTTGTCGGTCTGCGCGCCCGTGATCGCGCCGAGCAGCAGGCCGAGGCGCTCCAGCAACTGCAGCGCGTCGTTGCCGATCTGCTCCTCGGCTTCCGGCTGGCCCGCGCTGTCCGCGAACAGCTGGGTCGCATCGTCGATCAGGCGCCACTGGTCGCTCGACAGGCGTTCGCGAATCGCGGCAGCCGCGCCACGCATCCCGAACAGGCACGACGCAATGCCCGACGTGCGATCCGCGCCGCGCGTGAGCGACGTCGCGAGCGCATGCTGGAACGCACGCGGCGCATCGACGGCGTTCGGTGCATCGGCCGCGATCAGGCCCGTGTCGCGGCACAGCGTGTCGAGCAGCTCCAGGTGCGCGGGGCTGTCGACGTCGTCCTCGCCGCGCAGCCGTTCGAGCGCCGCGCGCGCGAGCCGCATCAGGTTGGTCGCGCGCTCGGTGTAACGGCCCAGCCAGAACAGGTTCTCGGCCGCGCGGCTCGCGATCGCGCGCGGCCGTTCGACGAGGTCGTCGGGGCCGAGATGCGTCTGCAGCAGCGTCGTCGAATCGACAATGCCTTCGGTCATCACCCATGTATCGACGGTGCTGCCGCCGCGCGGCATCGGCGCATTGAACAGCGTGTCGCGCGTGCCGACCCGGGACAGCCCGCCCGGCAGGAGCCGCCAGCGCTGCGCACCGTCGGCGAGCGCGAAGACGCGCAGCAGCACCGGCTTCGGCACGATGCGCGCGCCGCCGTGGCCGTCGGGCGCGTCCTGACGCGGCCAGGTCGGCGCCTGCGACAGCGGCAGGTCGGCCTGCACCGTGTAGTGTTCGGGCCGCGCGAGGATCCGCGCGCGCCACTCGGCCAGCTGCGCCTGCGTGAGCCGCGCGCCGATCACCGGCTCGAGCGGGCCGCCGGGCTGCACCTCGGGTGGATAGGATGCCTTCACGATGGCGCGCGCGAGTTGCGGCAACGCGTCGTCGCACGCGGCCGCCTCGCCGCACCACCACGAATGCACGGCCGGCAGCGTCAGCGTTTCGCCGAGCAGCCCTTCCGCGAGACGCGGCATGAAGCCGAGCATCGCCGGCGATTCGAGGAAGCCCGAGCCCGGCGCGTTCGCGAGCAGCACGTTGCCCGCGCGCACGGCCTGCAGCAGCCCCGGCACGCCGAGCATCGAATCGGGCCGCAGCTCGAGCGGATCGAGCCAGGCGTCGTCGACACGCCGCAGGATGCCGTGCACGGGTTCGAGGCCGCTCAGCGTCTTCAGGAATACGCGGTTGTCTCGCGCGGTCAGGTCGCCGCCCTCGACGAGCGTGAGGCCGAGGTAACGCGCGAGATACGCGTGCTCGAAATACGTAGCGCTGTGCGGCCCCGGCGTCAGCAGCACGATCCGCGAGTTCTTGCGGGCCGGGCTGAGCGCCTGCATGCTCTGCAGCAGCGCGCGGTACGCGGACGCGAGCCGCTGCACGCGCAGCCCGCGAAACCCGCGCGGAAAGAGCCGCGACACGATCAGCCGGTTTTCGAGCAGGTAGCCGAGGCCGGCCGCGCCCTGCGTGTGCTGCGCGACGATCCGCCACTGCCCGTCCGGGCCACGCGCGAGATCGAACGCGACCACGTGCAGCCAGGTGTCGCCCGGCACGCTCGCGCCGCGCATCGCGCGCAGGTAGCCGGGGTGCCCGGTGACGAGCGCGGGCGGCAGCAGCCCGCGCTCGAGGATCGTCTGCGGCCCGTACAGGTCGGCCAGCGTCGCGTTGAGCAGCCGCACGCGCTGCAGCACGCCGCGCTCGATCGCGACCCAATCCTCGGGCGTGACGATCAGCGGCAGCAGGTCGAGCGACCACGGGCCGGCCGCGCCGTCGCCGGCACGCTGCTCGTGCAGCTGGTAGAACAGGCCGTTCTCGCGCATGCGCCGGTGCAGCGCGTCGGCGCGGCGATCGAGGTCGGCCACGCCGTCGCTGCCGATCGATGTGAAGAAACTGCGCCACGCGGGCGCGAGCGCAGGCGCGTTCAGGCCGGCCGCGCTGCCACGCAGTTCGTCGTAGCGGCCGGCGGCCGCCGGCGCCGCGAGCGCGGCGGCCAGTTCCGCGGCATCCGGCTGCGCGCCGGTATCGAAAAGCGTGGGCATCGCGTCGAGGGCGGCGAGATGGTCGATGTTTATGGGCGGCACGGTGTCGTTCCGTCTTCAGGGTGCAACCGGGCATGCGCACGGCCGCACCAGCGGCAGGCTGCTGCGGCGCGTGGCCGCGATCTGCCCGCATCCTAGCATTCCGGCGGGGCGGCCATCACCCCATTCGCCGGGAGACCGCCCACCGCGCCTCGTCGTCCGCCTCGTCATCGTCCGGTCACGGCCGCCGCAAATCGAGCGTGAACGGGAACTCGCGGCTCGGCGCGGCGGACGCGACCTCCATCCGCCCCGGCGTATGCCCCATCTCGACGAAGCGTGCGAGCCGGCGGCTCTCCGCTTCATAGGCATTGACCGGGAACGTCGCGTAGTTGCGTCCGCCCGGATGCGCGACGTGGTAGCGGCAACCGCCGAGCGAGCGCTGCAGCCACGTATCGACGATGTCGAACGTGAGCGGCGCGTGCACGCCGATGGTCGGATGCAGCGCAGACGGCGGCGACCACGCCTTGTAGCGCACGCCCGCGACGTATTCGCCGACGGTGCCGGTAGGCTGCAGCGGCAACGCGCGGCCGTTGACGGTCACGACGTGGCGGTTGTCGTTCAGCCCCGTCACGCGCACTTCGAGCCGTTCGACCGACGAATCGACGTAGCGCACCGTGCCGCCGGGCGCCCCCTCCTCGCCCATCACGTGCCACGGTTCCAGCGCGCCGCGCAGCGACAGCTGCATGCCGTTCACCGCGATCTGGCCGAACAGCGGGAAGCGGAATTCGAAGTGCGGCGCGAACCACGCCGGATCGAACGCGAAACCGGCGTCGCGCAGTTCGGCCAGCACGTCGTCGAAATCCATCTGAAGAAACTCGGGCAGCATGAAGCGGTCGTGCAGCGCGGTGCCCCAGCGCGTGAGCGGCGTCGTGTACGGCGCGGCCCAGAAACGCGCGACCAGCGCGCGCAGCAGCAATTGCTGCACGATGCTCATCCGCGCATGCGGCGGCATCTCGAACGCACGCAGTTCGAGCAGGCCGAGCCGGCCGGTCGACGAGTCGGGCGAATACAGCTTGTCGATACAGAATTCGCTGCGGTGCGTGTTGCCTGTCACGTCGATCAGCAGGTTGCGCAGCACGCGGTCGACCAGCCAAGGCGGCATGTCCTGCCCGAACAGCAGCTTGTTGCGCTGGATCTCGGCGAACGCGATGTCGAGCTCGTAGAGCTGGTCGTTGCGCGCCTCGTCGACGCGCGGCGCCTGGCTGGTCGGCCCGATGAACAGCCCGGAGAACAGGTAGGACAGCGACGGATGGTTGTGCCAGTACGCGATCAGGCTCGCGAGCAGGTCCGGGCGGCGCAGGAACGGGCTGTCGGCCGGCGTCGCGCCGCCGAGCACGAAGTGGTTGCCGCCGCCGGTGCCGACGTGGCGGCCGTCGACCATGAATTTCTCGCTGCACAGCCGCGACTGCCACGCGGCGTCGTACAGGAATTCGGTGTGGTCGACGAGCTCGTCGAAGTTGGCGGCCGGATGGATGTTCACCTCGATCACGCCGGGATCGGGCGTGACCTGCAGCAGCTTCAGCCGCGCGTCGCGCGGCGGCGGATAGCCTTCGAGCACGAGCTTCACGCCCAGCGCGTGCGCGGTCAGCTCGATCGCGCCGAGCAGGTCGAGATAATCCTCGAGCGCGGCAAGCGGCGGCATGAACAGGTACAGGATGCCGTTGCGCACTTCGACGCACAGCGCGGTACGCGTGATCCACGCGGCCGATTCGAAGCGCTCGGGTACGCGACCCGGGTCGCGCGCGGCAGGCCGACCGTTCCCGGCCGTACCGTCGTCGCGCCACTGCATCACGGTATGCGCGGACGCCTCGCGATGCACGCCGGACAGGTAGCGCGGCGCATCGGCGGGCCCCGCGTAGCGCGCGCGGATCGCGGCGGCTTCCGGCAGCGCGTCGCGCGGCGCGAACGGATCGCGCTCGACGAGATACGGATAGTCGGCACGGCTGGCCCACGGCAGCGAATCGAGCGGCAGCCGATAACCCATCGGCGAATCGCCGGGCACGAGGTACATCCGCTCGTCGCGGAAGAACCACGGCCCCGTCTGCCAGCGCGGCCCGTCGAGGCCCGGCGCCGTGTCCACGCGCTTGACCGGCAGCACGTAGCCGACCACGCTGTCGAGCTGCTGCTCGAACACCTTGCGCAGCCGCGCGCGTTCGAGCTCGTCGTCGAGGCGCGAGTCGAACGGGTCGACGTTGACCGGCAGCCGGCGCTCGCGCCACAGGTAGTACCAGACGTCCTCGTAGCCGGGCCGGATGAATTCGCCGGTCAGGTTCAGCCGCGCGGCCAGCGCATCGATGAAGCGCTTCGCGTCGTCGGTCGTATACGCGGACGGCTCGCGCTCGTCGGCGAACAGCGACGGGTCGTGCCACACGGGCTGGCCGTCGGCACGCCAGAAGATCGACAGCGCCCAGCGCGGCAGCTGCTCGCCCGGATACCACTTGCCCTGCCCGAAATGCAGGAAGCCGCCGTCGCCGTACTCGGCGCGCAGCCGCTGCACGAGTTCGGTCGCGTAACCGCGCTTGGTCGGGCCGAGCGCGTCGGTGTTCCACTCGGCACCGTCGCGATCGTCGATCGACACGAAGGTCGGCTCGCCGCCCTGGGTGAGCCGCACGTCGCCAGCCGCGAGTGCGCCGTCGACCTGCGAACCGAGCGTCAGCACGGCGTCCCATTGCGAATCCGTATACGGCTTCGTCACGCGCGGCGATTCGTACACGCGCGTCACGGTCATCTCGTGCTCGAACGACACCTCGCACTCGTCGATCAGCCCCTCGACCGGCGCGGCGCTCGTCGGCTGCGGCGTGCAGGCCAGCGGAATGTGGCCCTCGCCCGCGAGCAGGCCCGAGGTCGGGTCGAAGCCGATCCAGCCGGCGCCCGGCAGGTACACCTCGCACCATGCGTGGAGGTCGGTGAAGTCGACCGACGTGCCGCTCGGGCCGTCGAGCGACTTCACGTCGGGCGTGAGCTGGATCAGGTAGCCCGACACGAAACGCGCGGCGATGCCGAGATGGCGGCACAGCTGCACGAGCAGCCACGCGCTGTCGCGGCACGAGCCGGACGCCAGCTCGAGCGTCTGCTCGGGCGTCTGCACGCCCGGCTCCATCCGCACGAGATAACCGATGTCGCGTTGCAGCTCCTGGTTCAGCGCGACGAGGAAGTTCACGGTGCCGGCCGGCGTGCGATCGACGCCTTCGACGTACGCGCGGAACAGCGGCGCCGCGCTCGTCTGCGGGTCGCACACGAGATACGGCGCGAGTTCGGTCTTCAGCGCATCGTCATAGCTGAACGGGAATTGCTCCGCGCTCGCCTCCAGAAAGAAGTCGAACGGGTTGTACACCGACATCTCGGCGACGAGATCGATCGTGATCTCGAAGTGCTCGGTGCGCTCCGGAAACACGAGCCGCGCGAGATAGTTCGAGAACGGGTCCTGCTGCCAGTTGATGAAGTGCTGCGCGGGCTCGACCGTCATCGAATACGCGAGGATCGGCGTCCGGCAGTGCGGCGCGGGCCGCAGCCGCACGACCTGCGGGCCGAGGTTGACGAGCCGGTCGTAGCGATAGCGGGTGGTGTGATGCAGCGCGACGTGGATGGACATGGGAGCTCGGTTCGGGTTGGGCCGGCCGCGCGCCGCGTCGCGTTCAACGCGACGCGGCGGCCCGGCCTGGCGGATTCGGCGAAAGCGCGCGTCGGGTCAGACGAGCTCGGGTGTCTGCACGACGCTGATCTCCACGCCGACGGCCGTCGCGCCGAGCCCCGTCACCGGCTGCGCGTCGCGAAAGTCGAGGCCGACCGCGATGCGCACGTAGCGCTCGTCCGGGCAGCGATTCATGAACGGATCGAACCCGACCCAGCCGAGCCCTTCGACATAGGCCTCGGCCCACGCATGGCCGGCCGGCTGCTGCATCAGCCCGGCCGCTTGCGGCTGCGCACCGAGCGACGGCTGCGGCAGCCCCTGCGATTGCGCGGCGTGCGACGCGCCGAGCACCTGCTGCATGCCCTCGCCGCTCTGCAGCGCGAGCGCTTCTTCCGCCTCGTCGTCACCCAGGTTCTGCTTCGCGTCGGCGATGCGCTGCATCGCGCTGTCCGCCAGCACGTAGCCCGAGATATAGCGGGCGGGAATCTTCAGCACGCGTGCGGCCGCGATGAACGCATGCGCATGGTCTCGGCTCGTGCCCTCGCCGCTTTGCAGCGCGGTTTCCGCGTCGACGGGCGCGTCGGCGGCCAGGTTCGGCGCATACGCGATGCGGTCATGCACTTCCGTCATCAGCCAGTGCAATGCGTCGAGGCCGCGCGGGTCGATGGGCAGCGCTTCCGTGAGCTCGCGCACGGTGTCGCCGGCCTTCGTGAGCGCGGTCTCGCGCTCGAAGATCCACGGCGGCGCATAGCCTTCGGGATTGCCGAGAATGCCGGCGCGGTCCTGCGTCTCGACGACGCCGGCCGCGATGACGACGATCTCGGCCTTCGCGCCGCGCTCGTGCCGCACGAGGTCGATGCGGTTGCCGAGCCCGTCGGCATAGGACAGCGACGGCTCGACGCCGTCGATCGTGACCTGCCATGCGCGCACCGTCTGCCCGGGGCCTGATTGCGGGCGCAGCCGCAGCCGTTGCAGCGCATGGGTGGCTTGATCGTCGAACTGATAACGCGAGATGTGTCGAATGGCGAGTCGCATGGCAAGTCTCAGTCGAAGTTGTAAGCCTGGGCGATTTCGATCCCGAGGCTGTTGTTGCGGCCGATGAAGTCGGTCAGGAATTCGTGCAGGCCGCTCTTGAAGATCCGCTCGACCGACGTATCGGACAGCATCTGCAGGATCTTCGTGGCCGTGTCGTGACACGGGTGTGTCACGCCGTAATCCTTTGCGAGCAGGTTCAGGCTCGACACGACGCGCCCGTAGCAATAACGCAGCGAACGCGGCATGCGGCCGTTCAGGATCAGGTAGTCGGCGATGTTCATCGGCTTGTACTGCACGTCGTACACCCAGCGGTACGAACGGTGCGCGGCGACGCAGCGCAGGATCGTCTCCCACTGGTAGTTGTCGAGGATCGTGCCGACGTGCGACACCGACGGCAGCAGCAGGTGGTATTTCACGTCGATGATGCGCGCGGTGTTGTCGGCGCGCTCGACGAACGCGCCGATCTGCGCGAAATCGAAGATCTCGTTGCGCAGCATCGTGCTGTAGAAGCTGCCGAGGATCAGCGCGGTTTCGCGCTTCACCTGGTCGAGCACGGCCGGCAGCTCGCTTTCCGGCACCGGCTGCGCGAGCGCGCGGCGCAGCGCGAGCCAAGCGCCGTTCACGCTCTCCCATGCCTCGCGCGTAAGCGCCGTGCGCACCATCCGCGCATTCGAGCGCGCCGCCTCGATGCACGACAACACGCTCGACGGGTTGTCGCGGTCGCGCAGCAGGTAGTCGGTCACGGTATCGGCCGCATACGCGTCGTATTTCTGCCGGTAACCTTCATCCGTGCCCGAGCTGACGAGCACCGACGACCATTCGGCCGGCGCGTCGGACGTGCGCGTGAGCGCCATCCGCAGCCCGGCATCGACGATGCGCGCGATGTTCTCCGCGCGCTCGATATAGCGGTACATCCAGTAGAGACCGCTTGCAGTACGTCCCAGAAGCATCTCGTGTCCACTCCGTCTTCGTTCGGTTCGCGCGCCGGCTCCGGCGCGCGCAGTAGCATCCGGCTCAGTCGGCCAGCACCCAGGTGTCCTTGGTGCCGCCGCCCTGGCTCGAGTTGACGACGAGCGATCCCTCCTTCAGCGCGACCCGCGTGAGCCCGCCCGGGGTGATGCGGATCCGGTCCGACACCAGCACGAACGGCCGCAGGTCGACGTGGCGCGGCGCCAGGCCGGCGTCGGTCAGGATCGGCGTCGTGGACAGCGCGAGCGTCGGTTGCGCGATGTAGTTCGCGGGGCGCGCGCGCAGCTTCGCGGCGAACGCCTCGAGCTCGGCCTTCGACGCGCACGGCCCGACCAGCATCCCGTAGCCGCCCGAGCCGTGCACTTCCTTCACGACCAGTTCGTCGAGATGGTCGAGCACGTACTTCAGGCTGTCGGCCTCGCCGCAGCGCCAGGTCGGCACGTTCTCCAGCAGCGCCTTGCGGCCCGTGTAGAACTCGACGATCTCCGGCATGTACGAGTAGATCGCCTTGTCGTCGGCGATGCCCGTGCCGGGCGCGTTCGCGATCGTGATGTTGCCCGCGCGGTAGACGTCCATGATCCCCGCGACGCCGAGCACCGAATCGGGGCGGAACGTGAGCGGATCGAGGAACGCGTCGTCGACGCGGCGGTACAGCACGTCGATCGGCTGGAAACCTTCGGTCGTGCGCATCGCGACGCGGCCGTCGATCACCTGCAGGTCGCTGCCTTCGACGAGATGCACGCCCATCTGGTCGGCGAGGAACGAATGTTCGTAGTACGCGGAGTTGTGGATGCCCGGCGTGAGCACGGCGACGGTCGGGTTGTCGGCGTTGCCGCCCGGCGGGCATACGGCCGCGAGCGACTGGCGCAGCATCTGCGGATAGGTTTCGACCGGGCGCACCTTCACCTGCTGGAACAGCTCCGGGAAGAGCTGCATCATCGTCTCGCGGTTTTCCAGCATGTACGACACGCCGGACGGCGTGCGCGCGTTGTCTTCCAGCACGTAGAACTCGTTTTCGCCGGTGCGCACGATGTCGACGCCGATGATGTGCGTGTAAACGTTGCCGGGGGGCCGGAAGTCGATCATCTCCGGGATGAACGCTTCGTTGTGCGCGATCAGGTGCTTCGGCACGATACCGGCGCGCACGATTTCCTGACGATGGTAGATGTCGTCGAGGAAGGCGTTGAGCGCCATCACGCGCTGCTCGATGCCGAGCGACAGCCGGCTCCATTCCGTGCCCGAGATGATGCGCGGGACGATGTCGAACGGAATCAGCCGCTCGGCGGCCTCCGCGTCGCCGTAGACGGCGAACGTGATGCCCGTCTTGCGGAACACGCCTTCCGCGTCGTGGGCTTTCTGGGCGAGGCTCGCGGGATTCTGCGTGTCGAGCCACTGCTTCAGGCGCGCGTAAGGCGCCCTTACCATGTCGCCGGATTGCAGCATTTCATCGAATGGCTTCATCGATCTTTTTCTCCATCGATCGTTTCCCCGGCATTGCGCATGCCGGACCGGCGTAACGACTGCGTTGCAAGGAACGTGCCTTGCGGGCTCCCTCGATAATCCCCCCTTTTTGCGCCGTGCCAGGCACGCCCGGCCGACATTGCGCACCACGGTGGTGCAGCGCCCGGCGCGACGTGCGACGACGGTGCGTCGCAGGCGCGCACGGCCGATGCTGCGCCGCGACTTCCGAACATAGTTCCCCCGCGTGTCACGAATGTGCAATCTGCACTGCACAAAAAACGGCGCGACCCGGCACCGGGCCGCCACAATGGAGGCGGGCCGGCACGCACACGGCGCAACCGGCCCTGGGGGGAAGTACCGTCTGCGGCGCGCCGGCAGTTCGATGCTGTGAACTGTCCGGTTAGCCGGATCCGGCACCTCAACGCTATGCAGCCGTAATCCCGCCGACAACGCCCATGCATATTTCGACTGACACCGATCGAAAAAAAACATCGGGCCGACCCACGCGAGGCGCGGTACGCTAGAAAATTGGTGCAGCACGGGGTGCCGCCCTTCAGGCGCCCGACTATAAAAAGCGAAGATCGAAATGGAAGCAAAGTGGCTGGAAGATTTCCTGAGCCTTGCGGATACCAAGAGTTTTTCCCGGGCCGCACGTCACCGGCACCTCACGCAGTCGGCATTCAGCAGACGAATTGCCGCACTCGAAACCTGGATGGACGCGAAGCTGGTCGACCGGAGCATCAACCCGATCACGCTGACGCCGGCCGGCCAGATGTTCCGCGGGCTCGCCGCGGACATCCTGCGCAGCATGTATGCGGCGCGCAATCTCGTGAACGGCTACGACCAGTTCGCGGCCAGCGATCAGGTCGTGCGTTTCGCGGTCGCGCATACGCTCGTCTTCACGCTGTTCCCCGAATGGCTCAAGCAGCTCAACGGCGAAGTCGGCCACGTGACCGCGCGCGTGAACGCGGTGAACGTGCCGGAAGGCGTGCAGCAGCTCGTCGAAGGTGAATGCGACCTGCTGCTCGGCTATCACCATCCGCAGTTGCCGATCGTGCTCGACCCGAACCACTTCCCGTTCGTCAGCCTCGGCGTCGAACGGATCCTGCCCGTATCGACGCCCGATGCGCGCGGCAAGCCCGTGTTCCAGCTGCCGGGCACACCCGACGCACCGCTGCCGCTGCTCGCGTATTCGTCGGGCGCGTTCCTCGGCAACATCGTCGAGATGCTGCTGCTGAACGCAACCGAACCGTACGTGGTGCACCGGTGCTTCGAGACGCACATGTCCGAGGCGTTGAAGGGCATGGTCGTGGCCGGGCACGGGATCGGCTGGCTGCCGGAAAGCTGTGTTGCGAAGGAGCTCGCGGAAGGCACGCTCGTATGCGCGGGTTCCGGCGACTGGATCACCGAACTCGAGATCCGCCTGTATCGGTCGGCCCGCAAGCGCGGGCTCGCGGCCGAGCAACTGTGGACATACATCATGAACCGGCCGCGCGCAGCGGTCGAAGGTGCCGTCGCCGCGGACGAACAGGCATCCGCGCCGGCGACGCGGATCGCGCGGCGCAGCGCGGGCGCCGGCCGCTGATCTTCGCGATGGTGATTGCGTTCGCGTTCGCGTCGTGTCCGGCGACGACGCGAACGCAACCGCGAATTTCAACCACGCGGTGCGCGCATGTATCCGCGTCGCTTCCCGTCGAACGCGACCCGCTTTTCCAATAGCAAACTGCGATCCCGCCGCCGCCCGAAAAATAACGCGACAGACCGGTAATCGTTATCAGTGGAATCGCAAACGTTTGCAATTCACGACTTGATTTTTTTACATCCGGCACGATGCCCGGATATATTCCGTCTTATTATCAGGACAGAAATAACCTGTTACAGAACTAATTAAAAGTTTCGATTCAGCCGCAACAATCTAAAATACCAGCAGCGTCACGCCGCCCTTTTATTTCGCTCGACCTGTACCCGAATCGACCTCGATTCGCCGCAAACACAGCCGCAAACATTTCTTTTATCAGTCGTTATTTTTCGGCACGAATGTCGATACAACAGACGTGATTCAATGCGTGCTGGATCATCGCTACCGAATAGCAATATTCATATTCGGCAATATCGACTTTCCTCAGTATTAAGAGAGTCAAACAAATCCGTCCTTATCCTATGTAAATAGGATAATTCACCGCCGCCCCATTCGGGCCACACGCGATTGTTGGTTCGTAATCCATCGTGTATCAATAGCGTGTCGCAAAAAGAACGCTGGCAGATTTGACTCGAAATAAATACTCGTCATTGATTCCGGAACGGAGGTTGCAATGCCTTCCTCGATTCGACAGCACGCTCGCCCTTTCCTGAGTGCCGCCCTCTCCGCGCTCTGCATGAATGCAACGGCCCAGACGCCTGCGTCGGGTCCGGGCGACGGACGCTACGTGATCTCGTATATCTGCGGCGACGCGCAGATCGACGGCACGGCGCCGCTGCCTCCCGACGGCCGGCCGTACAACCTGGGCGTGTCGTTTGCTTCGGCCGGCACCGGGCAGCCGCTTGCGAATGTGCAGGTGCGCCTGCGGCGCCACGGGCGCGTGCTCGTCGAATTCAACGCGTCCGGGTCGCGCTGCCTGTTCAGCGTGCCCGACGCCAGTTACCGGATCGAGGGGACGTACCGGGGAGCCACCCAGTTCGCGATCGTGGAAACGGGGGCACTCACCACGCAGTTGCGATGGTAAGTCCCGCCTGACCCCGCCCCGATCACGCCATTCACCGCCGCGCATCGAATCGAGGAGCATTGCATGCTTCCTGCCGAACGACCGGACCGCTCGCCCGCCCCCCAGCCGAAACCCTCCTGGGGCCCGGGAAAGAATGCAGCACTCAGCTTCGTCGCGTTTGCCACGATCTTCGGCCTCTTCGCGTATGCCGAACGAGACACGACAGTCGGCCACCCGAGCGTGGCGCACGACATTTCCGGCGCAATCGGAACCGCGGTCGGGAAGTATCGCAACGCGATCGTGACCCTGGCCTCCCGCGCGAGCGCGTCGTCCGGCACATCCGTCGCGCCCGTGCCGGCGTCGACACGCGCGCAGGCCACACCGCCCGCGCCGCGATGGCGGGCAGCGTCGGCGTCGGCGTCGGCAGCACCCTCGATATCGAGCGTGCCGCCCGCCACGCTCGCGGTCGCACCGGAAACCGCGCTGCGCCCCGCTTCCCGCGCCGTCGCGACGCACCGGCGGCCGTCGCATGCGCCACCCGTGACACTCGCGGCCGGTACGCAGCAGGCAACCGCCTCCGGTCGCGCCGCCACGCGGCACGGCGTCACGCATCGGCCGCCGCATGCGGACACGCTGGCAGGCACGGACAAGCGGATGGACTTCGCGCCCAAACCCCGGACGTACCGCACCGCCCCCACGCGCATGCAGACGGCGAGTGTCACGCACGCGGAGCTGGAAAGCGCGCGTGCGCTGGCGAAGGCGCGCTCGTGCGCGGTGATCGACGAATGGAACTGTGTCGAGCAAAACGCGAGCCGGGCGCTCGCGATCGACCCGACGAACAGCGAATCGCGTGCGTTGCTCGGCCAGGCGATCCGTAACCGGCTGTGAGCCGGCGCCGCATTGCCGGGCACGCGCAGCCCGGCCGCGCGACACGCGACGACGTGCGTCGTCACGCGTGTCACCGATGTGATCGTTTCGAAAGGAGGACACCTCGTGGCCAACAATCATCAACAATCCTGCACGGCCGTCGCTCCGTCCAACCGGCGGATCCTCCTGCATGCGCCGCTGGTATTGCTGCTCGTCGCGTCCGGCCCCTGCTTCTCCGCCGAAGGCGATACGGAGTCGGGCCGCATCAGTGAAATCGCCGGGTCCGCCGGCGCACCGGATCGGGGGCCGCCCGACGCGTCGGCACAGGGTTCGCCCGCGCCGGATGCGCAACCGCCGAATGCGCGGACGCTGATCGCGCAGGCATCGAGTGCGCAGATGCCCGACGCGTCAACGCCTGCCGCTTCACAGCCCGATCCGCAGCCCGGTTCGCAAACGCCCGGGGCGCCGACGTCGAGCCCGTCGACACCCGGCATGCCGGCGCAGAATGCACAGGCCCCCGACGCGCAGCCGCCCGCCTCCCAGGTACCCGAAGCCCAGGCGCCGAACGCGCAGATACCCGACCTCCGCACCGCCGATCCGGCCACGGTCCGCAACGACGTGTTCGGTCTCGCGTCGAGCGGCGGCGCGGTCAAGGCGCTGGAGGAAGCGAAAGCGCGCCCCGACGTGTTCTCCGCGGTCGATCTCGCGCGGCTCGAGGAACTGTCGATCCGCCAGCAGGTGCGCGGCGGACGCGACAAGTCGCGCTCGATGACGAGCCCCGACCGCTTCGACGGGATCGACAGCGCGCTCGCCGCCGCGAACGACCTCGACAAGCGGATGCCGTCCACGCCCGAGTATTCGCCGGTCAGGACGGCGCTCGCCGGCGACCGGACGGTAGCGCTGGCGGCACGCGGCGAGATGAAGCAGGCCGTCGCGACGTTCGAGACGATTCCGCCGGACGCGGAGATCTCGATCGACGCACTGGCGGCCGTCGGCGATGCGTACCTGTACCTGAGCGAACCGGGCAAGGCCAACGCGGTATACCAGCGCGCGCTGAAGCAGGCGACCGCGCCGCAGGCCGACATCGCGACGCGCGGCTTCCAGTACGGCGCACGCACGCGCCCGATCGAATTGCGCGAGGGGCTGTTCTGGTCGTACGTCGACCAGGGACGCGCGGCCGATGCGAACCAGGTGCTCGAGGACATGGGCAAATCGCTGCCGCCGGCCAAGGACGTGCGCACCTGGGGGCCGGAAAACGACGACTACCTGCGCTACTACCGGCTGCGCGCGCAATACCTGATCTATACGGGCCGGGTGGACGAAGGGATCGCCTCGCTGGAAAAGCTCGAGAAGGAAGTGCCGTTCAACGCGGAAGTCCGCGCCGCGCACGCCGACGCCGTCTCGGGCCAGTCGCATCCGCGCCAGGCGATCGCGATGTATCGTGCGTCGCTGACCGACCACCCGGACAGCGTCGAGATGCTCGCGGGGCTCGGCCGCGCATCGCTTACGGCGGACGATTACGCGAGCGCGAGGAACGTCGACCAGACCCTGGGCAACACGTTCCCGGACAGCGGCGCCGTGCGCGGGTTCAAGCGCGACTACAAGGCGTACCGCAGCCCCGTGTTCACGACCGACCTGAGCTTCGAGCACGGCAACAGCGCACTGGCCGACAACAGCTTCACGTCGGACAGCTATGTGTATTCCCAACCGTTCGGCGACAACTGGCGTGTCTTCTCGCATACGTTCTTCGGCCATGCCCAGACCGACGGCGGCAGCGTCAGCCGCACGCGCACGGGCGTCGGCGGCGACTACCGGCACGGGCCGCTCACCGTGCTGGGCGAAGTCACGCGCTCGTTCGGCTCGGACGGCCGAACCGGCGGCCGCGGGTCGATCGCGTACGCGCTGAACGACTACTGGACGGTCGGCGCCGGGCTCGACACCAACGACAACTCGCTGCCGTGGAAGGCGTATGCCGCGCACATCTGGGGCCGCTCCGCGAACGTCTCGATCGTGTATCGGCAGAGCGACCGCCGCGAAGTCAAGCTGAGCTACGGCGTGAGCCGCTACAGCGATTCGAACCTGCACCAGGAGATTTCCGCGACGGGCACGCAGCGCGTGTACACGTCCGCGAACCAGCTCGTCAACGTGTCGCTGGACCTCGGCACCGACAGCAACACGCGCCAGGACGCCCCCTACTTCAACCCGGGCCGCGACTATGCGGCCGCGGCGACCGTCATGCACCAGCTGACGCTGTGGAAGAAGGGCGACATGTCGCTGCAGCAGCGCCTGTCGGCGTCAGGCGGTGTGTACAACGAGCGCGGCTTCGGCACGAGCCCGCTGTGGACCGCGCGCCTCGAGCACGCGTGGACGTTCAAGCACGACATCACGCTGACCTACGGCGTCGAAATCAGCAGTCATGCGTACGACGGCCAGCGCGAGCGCTCCGAAACCGGCTTCCTGTCGGTCAACCTGCCGTTCTAGCAAGGAGATCGCACAATGCAATCCAGACGGACCTTCATGTGCGGATGCCTCGGTACGTTTGCGGCCTGTTCGTTGTTCCCCGGCGTGGCGAACGCCAGGATGATCGACCTGCTGCCGCCGTCCGATCCGGTCGACGGCAAGACGTTCCGCGTGATCTGCCTGCATGACGTGCGCGACAACCTGCTCGCGACGTTCTCGTCGTCGACGATGGTCGATCCGTACGCGGTCGACACCGGCACGCTGACGGCCATCTTCTCGTGGCTGCAGACCAACAACTATCACACCATCACGGTCAAGCAGATCGAAGCGTCGCGGCACGGCGGCAAGCCGCTGCCGCCGCGCGCGGTGTTGCTCACGTTCGACGACGGCTACAGCAGCCACTACACGAAAGTCCTGCCGCTGCTCGAGCGCTTCAAGTATCCGGCCGTGATGGGCATCGTCACCGCCTGGATCGACGCGCCGCTGGATACGCCGATCAGGATCAGCGACAAGATCCAGATGCCGCGCGACTACTTCATGACGTGGGACCAGGTGAAGAAGGTCGGCCAGTCGGAATTCGTTGAGCTCGGCTGCCACACGCACAACCTTCATCACGGCGCGGTCGCGAATCCGCAAGGCAACGAATTGCCGGCGACCACGTCGCACCTCTACCTGCAGGACCAGAAACGCTATGAAACCGACGCCGAATTCGAAGCGCGCGTGCACGACGACCTGCAGACGTGCGTGCGGCAGATCCGTGAACGCACCGGCATCGTCGCACGCTCGATGGTCTGGCCATACGGCGCGGAAAACCAGCCCGTGCGCAAGATCTCGACGTCGCTCGGCATGGACGTCCAGTTCAGCCTCGATGCCGGCCCGAATACGCCGGACGTGCCGCTCGACCGGTTGCGGCGGATCCTGATGATGTACGACGTCGACATCGGCGGGTTCGAGCGGTCGATGCGCGAGCCGGCCTCCAACCGCGGCGACGTCGACATTCCCGAGCGCGTCGTGCAGGTCGATCTCGACCAGGTCTACGATCCCGATCCGGCGCGCCAGGAAGCGAATCTCGGCAAGCTGATCGAGCGCATCTACCGGATGCAGCCGAAATCGGTGTACCTGCAGGCATTCGCCGACCCGAAGGGCACGGGTGTCGCGGAATCGCTGTATTTCCCGAACCGGCACCTGCCGATGCGCGGCGACCTGTTCTCGCGCGCCGCCTGGCAGCTCAGCACGCGCTCGAACGTGCAGGTGTATGCGTGGATGCCGGTGCTCGCGTTCCGGCCGCGGGCGGACCAGCATCGCGGCCTCGAGGCCGTCAGCGCCTACGGCGGCGCGCCGGCGCGCGAGAACGGCTCGCGCGTGTACCGCCTGAGCCCGTTCGACCCCGAAGCGCGGCTGTTCATCGAGCAGATCTACGAGGATCTCGGCAAGTACGCGTCGTTCAGCGGCATCCTGTTCAGCGACGACGCCGTGCTCGACGATTACGAGGACGCCGGCCGGCACGCGCTGAGCACGTATGCGCAATGGGGCCTGCCGGCCGACATCGGCAAGATCCGCGCGACACCCGACCTGATGAAGCGCTGGACGCGGCAGAAAAGCCGCTACCTGATCGACCTGACGCGCCAGCTGGAACAGATCGTGCTCGCGAACCAGAACGCCGGCGACGTGCTGACGGCGCGCAACATCTTCGCGCTGCCGGTGCTGAAGCCGGAATCGGAAGCGTGGTTCGCGCAGAACTACGACGATTTCCTCGCCACCTACGACTTCGTCGCGCTGATGGCGATGCCGTACATGGAACAGGCGCAGGACCCCGAGCGCTGGATGGACCAGCTCGTCGACGCCGTCCGCGCGAAACAGCTCGGCACCAGGCGCACCGTGTTCGAACTGCAGTCGTACGACTGGCACGCGCACGAGGACATCGGCGGCATCGCGCTGCTCGCGCAGATGCGGCGCCTGCGCAGCAAGGGCGCGGTGAACTTCGGCTACTACCCGGACAACTTCCTGAACAACCAGCCGGATCTCGACACGATGCGCGACGTGATGTCGCTGAAGTCGCGCCTCGATCCGACCTCGATCAACGCGCTGATGCAGATGCAGAAGACACAGGGGACGAAGACGCCATGACCAGCCACAGCATCATCCAGCGCCTGCAGGATTTCGTCTTCTACTACCCGTTCTTCATGTCGTATCTGTGGATGATCGGCGGTGTCGTCCATTACTTCCTGCTCGAGGAAGGGCGCGTGCTGTCGACGCGCACGATCGCGGCGAGCGGCATCCCGAAGATCTCGATCGTCGTGCCCTGCTTCAACGAAGCCGCGAACGCGCACAGCGTGATCCGACACCTGGACGGGATGCAGTATCCGAACTACGACATCATCGCGGTCAACGACGGCAGCCGGGATCGCACCGGCGAGATCCTCAACGAGCTGGCCGTCGAGATCCCGCGGCTGCTCGTGATCCATCACGCGCGCAACGAAGGCAAGGCGGTCGGGCTCACGACCGCGGCCGCGGTATCGAACGCGGAATACCTGCTGTGCATCGACGGCGATTCGCTACTCGCGCACGATGCGATCGGCTGGATGCTCGAGCACTTCCTGACCGACCCGGGCGTCGGCGCCGTGACCGGCAACCCGCGCATCCGCACGCGCACGTCGCTGCTCGGCCGCATGCAGGTCGGCGAATTCTCGTCGATCGTCGGGCTGATCAAGCGCACGCAGCAGGTGTACGGCCGCATCTTCACGGTGTCGGGCGTCGTCACGATGTTCCGCAAGACCGCGCTCGCCGACGTCGGCTACTGGAGCTCGGACATGCTGACCGAGGACATCGACATCAGCTGGAAGCTGCAATGCCGCGACTGGCGCGTCGTATACGAGCCGCACGCGCTCAGCTGGATCCTGATGCCCGAGACGCTGATGGGGCTCTACCGGCAGCGGCTGCGCTGGTCGAAAGGCGGCATCCAGGTGCTGCTGAAATACGCGGGCACGCTCGCGCGGCCGACGCAGATGATGATGTGGCCGCTGTTCGCCGAGTACCTGATCGGCATCGCGTGGGCCTATTCGATGTCGTTCATCCTGCTGCTCGCGCTGGTGAACGTCGTCCATCCGCTGCCGCTGAGCTGGCACGTATCGGTCGTGCCGCACTGGCACGGGATGTTGCTGGTTGCGACCTGCATCCTGCAACTGATCATCGGCAGCATGATCGATCGTCAGTATGACGAAAAACTCCTGATGTACTTCCTGGACACCATCTGGTACCCCGTTGCTTTCTGGCTGATCAGCATGATCACTACCGTCGTCGCCCTGCCGGCCGTCGTGCTGCGGCGCCGCGGCAAGCGGGCCGTGTGGGTCAGCCCCGACCGAGGCATTCAACATGAAGAACGCGCCGATTATTGACCTCTCCCTGCGCACGCCGCGCGAAATGATCGCCGAACGCGGCCGCGTCGCCGGGCTCGCGCAGGTCGTCTGGTTCCGTCTCGTGCGGCCCGCGCTGGTGGGCGCCGTATGGGCGTCGATCTGCATCTATACGTATCGCTACCTGCTGCCGTTCAACCCGGCCGAGATGCCGATCGAACAGATGGTGTTCTACGCGACCAGCATCGCGATCATCGCGGGCACCATCGTCATGTGGCTGATCGCCGGGCGCGTCGTGCATCCGCTGGCCTTCCGGCTGCGCGTGTCGAAGATGCTGCGGCGTTCGGCCAGCGCAAAGGTGCGCTCGGTGCCGCCGACCGTGCTGGCCAGCGCCCGTCGGCGCGGCGCGCGCCGCACGACGCGCATTCTCGTCGCGTCGCACGACGCGAACGGCTCGATTTCAGGCATCGAATGGGTCGCCCACGCGGGGCCGCCGCCCCGCGAGTAGGTCAGCGGAGCCGCGCCGCGCACGGGACCGCATCGGTGCCGCGCGGCGCCACTCCTGAAGCCGCACTGCCGCGCTGTGCCGGCAGGCCGGCAACCTTTTGCTGTTTTTGCGGACGAGGTGAATCATGTGCGGAATCGTCGGAGCAAGCGGCCTGAACAATCAGGTGCCGCAACTGGTCAATGCGCTGAGCCGGCTCGAGTATCGCGGCTACGATTCGTGCGGCATCGCCGTGCAGGACGACGGCCGCCTGCGCAGCGAGCGCACGCTGCGGCGCGTGACCGACCTGCAGGCCCGCGTGCTGACGCTGGGCCTCGAGGCGCAGACCTGCATCGCGCATACGCGCTGGGCGACACACGGCGCACCGTCGGAAATGAACGCGCATCCGATCATGTCCGGCGACACGATCGCGGTCGTGCACAACGGCATCATCGAGAACCACGACGCGCTGCGCGCGGAGCTGCGCGAGCGCGGCTACACGTTTCGCGGCCAGACCGACACCGAGGTGATCGCGCACCTGATCCACAGCCTCTATCGCGACGACCTGTTCGACGCGGTCGTGCGCGCGGTGAAGCGCCTGCACGGCGCATACGCGATCGCCGTGCTCAGCGCGCGCGAGCCGCAGCGCCTCGTCGCCGCGCGCGCGGGCTCGCCGCTCGTGATCGGCATCGGTGCCGAACAGAACTACCTCGCGTCGGATTGCGCGGCGCTCGGCGACCTGACCGACCGCTTCGTTTACCTGGAGGACGGCGACGTCGCGCTGATCACGCCGGAGCGCATCGCCGTGGTCGACTCGGGCGGGCACGACGCCCAGCGCCCGCTGTGCCAGGTGAAGGCGCGCGAAGGCGACGCCGCGCTCGGCCCGTACCAGCACTTCATGCAGAAGGAGATCTTCGAGCAGCCGAAGGCGATCGACAACACGCTCGACGGCATCGACACGATCTCGCCGGCGCTGTTCGACGCGACCGACGGCGCACGCGCGCGACTGTCGAGAGTCAGGAGCGTGCTGCTGCTCGGCTGCGGCACCAGCTACTACGCGGGCCTGACCGCGAAATACTGGCTCGAGTCGATCGCGGGCGTGCCTGCCCAGGTCGAGATCGCCAGCGAGTTCCGCTACCGCGACACGGTGGCCGATCCGCGCACGCTCGTCGTCGGCATTTCGCAATCGGGCGAAACCGCCGACACGATCGGCGCGATCGAGCGTGCGCGCGACATGGGCCAGGAACTGTCGATGGCGATCTGCAACGTGGCGACCAGCACGATCGCGCGCAACGCGCCGCTGCGGTTCCTGACACGGGCCGGCATCGAGCTCGGCGTCGCGTCGACCAAGGCGTTCACGACGCAGCTCGTCGCGCTGTTCGTGCTGACGCTGACGCTCGCGCAGCTGCGCGGCCGGCTCGACGCGGCGCAGGTCGCGCTGCACCTGAAGCAGTTGCGTGCGCTGCCCGAGCGCATCGGCCACGCGCTCGCGCTCGAAACGCAGATCATGGGCTGGGCCGCGAAGTTCGCGCGTACCGAAAACGCGCTGTTCCTCGGGCGCGGCATTCATTTTCCGATCGCGCTGGAAGGCGCACTGAAGCTCAAGGAGGTGTCGTACATCCACGCCGAAGGCTACGCGGCCGGCGAACTGAAGCACGGCCCGCTCGCGCTCGTCACGAGCGCGATGCCGGTCGTCACGATCGCGCCGGACGACCGCCTGTTCCAGAAGCTGAAGTCCAACATGGCCGAGGTGCGCGCGCGCGGCGGGCGGCTCTACGTGCTGGCGGGCAGCGCACTCGACATCGACGCCGACCGCGACACGCACCTGATCCGCGTGCGCGAATCGAGCGACCTGCTGTCGCCGATCGTCAACGTGATCCCGCTGCAACTGCTCGCGTATCACGTCGGCTGCGCGCGCGGCGCCGACGTCGACAAGCCGCGCAACCTCGCGAAATCGGTGACCGTCGAATGAGGTGGCGAGCGCGCCCGGCGCAGGCGGTCGCGCGGTGCGTCGCGGCCGCGCTGTGCGGCGCAAACTGCATCGTCACGGCGCCGCCGGCCGTCGCCGCCACGCCGGCCGTGCATACGGTCGCCG
>NZ_QMFZ01000050.1:0-49960 GCF_003294055.1 Burkholderia reimsis | reverse complement strand
CGCCCGCGCCAGTTCTCCCCCCCTTCCAGCGACGGCGTCGCCTCGAACACCTCCGCGACCCAGTCGGCGAACACGCGCACCTTCTGCGACAGGTGCCGGTTGTGCGGATAGACGATCGAAATCGGCTTCGGCTTCGGATTGCAGTCAGGCAGCACCTCGACCAGCGAGCCGTCGAGCAGGTTCGGCAGCACCATGAACAGCGTCGGCTGGATCATCCCGAACCCTTCGAGCCCGCACGTCACGTAGGCATCCGAATCGTTGACCGTGACGCTGCCGTTCATCCGCACCTCGAACGGCTTCCCGTCGATCATGAACACCCACGGAATCGCCCGCGCGCCGTGGCTCGCACGGAAATTCACCGCGTGATGGTCGGCGAGATCGGCAATCTCGTGCGGCTCGCCGTGACGCGCCAAGTAATCGGGCGACGCGCAGGTCACGCGCTTCAGCATCCCGATCCGCCGCGCGACCATCGACGAATCCTCGAGCGGCCCGACCCGGATCATGCAGTCGATGCCCTCCTCGACCGGATCCACGTAGCGGTCGGAGAGCCCCAGTTCGAGCGTGATGTCGGGGTAGCGCTGCCGGAAAATCGACAGCGACGGCAGCACGATGCGCCGCCCGAGCGAACTCGGCATGTGGACACGCAGCACGCCGCTCGGCTTGCGGTTGCCCGTCTGGAAACTCGCGTCGGCCTCCGCGATCTCCGAGATGATCTTCGTGCAATGCTCGTAGTACGCCGCACCTTCCGGCGTGAGCGACAGCCTGCGTGTCGTCCGGTGCATCAGGCGCACGCCCAGCAGCGCCTCGAGGTTCTGAATGATGGTCGTCACCGACGCGCGCGGCATCGCGAGCGTGTCGGCCGCGCGTGTGAAGCTGTTCGCGTCGACCACACGGGTAAAAACTTCCATTGCCTGGATTCGGTCCATGCTGCTCCCCCTTCGAATCGCCAACGGAACAGAATAGAGCGCGCGACGGGCACGGCACAAGCCCCCGTCCATTGTTCTCCGATCCTGAATAGTTTCTGCGTTTCGGACTGGAAAGCGATCGATTTTCGTTCAGTCGCACTCGGCGATCGTTCCGGCCCCGAGCGCAGCCGTACGCCGTGCGTTATCGCACGAATCGCTCGCGATAGCCTTGCGGCGACACGCCCAGCACCCGCACGAAACAGCGTCGCAGCGTCTCCTCGGAGCCGAAGCCGCAACGCGCGGCGATCCGCTTGACGGGCCACGCCGTTTCGCCGAGCAGGCGCTGCGCGGCCTCGACGCGGAGCTGCTCGACCGCGCGCGCGGGGGTGCGGCCGGTGCCCGCGCGGTAGTGGCGCACGAAGCTGCGCTCGCTCATGCTTGCGCGCTCGGCCAGCGCGGGCACCGACAGGTCGGCCGTCAGGTGCTCCGCCATCCACGCATGCAGTTCGCCGAACCGGTCGTCGGTGCGTTGCATCGACAGCATCGTGCTGAACTGCGCCTGTCCGCCCGGGCGCTTCAGGAACACGACGAGTTCGCGCGCGACGTCGAGCGCGGTCGCCCGCCCCAGGTCCTCCTCGACCAGCGCGAGCGCGAGATCGATGCCGGCCGTCACGCCGGCCGAGGTCCACAGCGCGCCTTCGCGGATGAAGATCGGATCGGATTCGACGCGCACGTTCGGATAGCGCGCCGCGAACTCGTCGCAGCGCGCCCAGTGCGTGACCGCACGGCGCCCGTCGAGCAGGCCGGCCTCGGCGAGCAGGAATGCGCCGGTGCAGACGGACGCCACGCGCCGCGTGCGCGCCGCCTGCTGCCGCACCCAGCGCACCAGCCGCGCGTCCCGGGATGCCGCATGCACGCCCTTGCCGCCGGCGACGATCAGCGTATCGGGATGGCGTGCGGCCGAGCGCAGCGACTCGGCCATCACGGCGAGACCCGACGACGTCTCGACGGGCCCCGCCTCGGCCGCGACGACACGCGGCGCGTAGGGCGCCGGCTGGCCCCGCTCCAGCGCGAGCTCGTTGACGGACGCAAACACCTGCAGCGGCCCCGACACGTCGAGCAGCTGGGCACGAGGGAACGCGAGGACCAGGATCGAACGCGGGGCGGCAGGCATGGCGATTGGCTGAAAACGTGGGCGATATGGCAATTTCGCCAAACACTACGCGCCTAGAATCGATCTGTCCATCCCGCGCCGGCAACGGTGCGCCCCCTTCCAACCGGAGTCTTCGCATGACCCTGCATATCGGCTTTCTCGTGTTCCCGGGCGTCCAGCAACTCGATCTCACCGGCCCGCACGACGTGCTCGCGTCGCTGCCCGACGCGGCCGTCCACCTGGTCTGGAAGTCGCTCGACACCGTCGCGTCGAGCAGCGGGCTCGCGCTCGCGCCGACCTGCACGTTCGACGATTGCCCGCCGCTCGACGTGATCTGCATTCCGGGCGGCATCGGGATCAACGAACTGCTGCTCGATGCCGAAACGATCGCCTTCGTGCAGCAGCGCGCGGCCACCGCGCGCTACGTGACGTCGGTCTGCACAGGCGCGCTGCTGCTCGGCGTGGCCGGCCTGCTGCGCGGGCGGCGCGCGACGACGCACTGGGCATTCCACACGCTGCTCGAACCGCTCGGCGCGGTGCCGGTGCGCGAGCGCGTGGTGCGCGACGGCAACCTGATCACGGGCGGCGGCGTCACGGCCGGCATCGACTTCGCGTTGACGATCGCCGCGGAACTGGCCGGCGACGAGGAAGCGCAGGCGATCCAGCTGCAACTCGAATACGCGCCCGCACCGCCGTTCGACGCCGGTTCGCCGGACACCGCGCCGGCAGCCGTCGTGAAGCGCGTCACCGAACGTTCGGCGGCCAGTTTCGCGAAGCGCAAGGCGACGATCGAACAGGCGCTGCGCGCGGTGTCGCGCTGAATGCGGGTACGGGAAATTGCCTCGATGACCGAAAGACGACGCGCACTCGCGCCGGAGAACATATCGATGAACATCGTCCGCAGCGCCGCGTTCACCGCGGACCGTGCGTGGGGCGCGCTCGACATCGCGAACCTGGGCGGCATCACGGTTCGCCTGCACTGGACCGACCAGCCGTATCGATGGCACGTGAACGACGGCGAGGAAGTGTTCGCGGTGCTCGACGGTCGCGTCGAGATGCGTTATCGGGAAGCAGGCGTCGAGCACGCGACGGTGCTCGAAACGGGTGACGTGTTCCACGCGACGGCCGGCACCGAGCATGTCGCGCATCCGCTCGGCGAAGCACGCATCCTCGTGATCGAAACCGAAGGCAGCGCCTGACGGCCGTTGGCCGTGCGCCGGGGCCGCGTGGATGCCGACCGCATCCGCGCGGCGGGTTTCATCCGGAGATCGTCCCGGTGGCCTGCGACGCGATCAGCTTCGGCTGCGGCGTGCACTGGCACTGGCACAGGTCGTGTTCGAGCGCGACGACCTTGCCCATCACGGTCATCGTCCGCTCGCCGCCGTCGGACACGATCACGCCGGGCGACTTGCAGGCGGCGCAGAACACCGACGCGCCGAGATAAGCGAGTTCACGTCCGTCGAACGACGAATTGGCGATCCCTTCGAGCACCACGCCGCCGTGGTCGGTCGTGTCGCCCTTCAGAATGAATTTGCGGCTCATGTGTCGGTTCTTCCCTCGGAAATGCCGTGCAGCGCGGCATCAAGGCCGCACACGGGCAATCGGAATCCGCCCGTCGATCGCGGGCGTGCCGCGAGCATATCACCGCTCGCGGCCGCCGCCTGCCGATCGCCGCATCCGTTAGAACTTGTGCCGAATGCCGATCCGCGCCTCGAACTGCCGGTCGTTCGCGGACGCGCCGGGGCCGTTGATCGCGGCAACCGCCGCGTGCCCCGTCGAATCGGTGCCCGACGCGCGCTGAAAGACGGCGGTCGCATACACGTCGGTGCGCTTCGACAGGAAATAGTCGAGCCCGGCCGCCACCTGGTGGTACGTCGCGCCGTCGCGGCCGTTCACGCCGCCGCCGCGCGTGTAGTCGTACGCGACGCCGCCGAACAGGTAGGGCGTGAACTGGTAGCGCACGCTGCCCTCGACGTTGTTGAACACCGCGTTGCCGGACACGCCACCGGGGTTCGGCCCGGACGACAGGTCGCCGAGCCCGCGGAACGACGTGTTCGTGTACATCGCGCCGAGCGTCACCGCGCCGATCGCGTAGGTGCCGCCCGCCGCCGCGACCTGCAGCGTGCGCGCCGACGCATAACCGGAATACACGGGCGACAGCATGTTGTTGCCCGGCACGCCGCCGACGACCGGCGCGGGGCTGCCGGTCGTGCCGAAGAACGACACGTTCGGGTTGCGCGCATTCAGGTAGCCGGCCGCGACCACGAGCGGCCCGCGCGTGTAGCCGGCCGTCATCGACCACACCTGGTTGCGCGTCGCCGCACCCGCGATGCCGCCCACGCCGTACATGGCCGCGAAGCGCAATCCGCCGTAGTCGTTGCTGGTGAACTTGATCGCGTTGTTGGTCGAGTTCGCGTTGTTCACGTTGTCGAGATCGCCGGGGTGCGCAACCATGTAGCCGCCGAACAGCGCGGCGGCCTCGAGCGGCCCGAGGAAGTCGACGTTGGTGTCGTACTGGCGCCCGAGCGTGACGGTACCGAACGGCCCCGACAGCCCGACGAACGCCTTCTTGCCGAAGATCAGCCCGCCCTGCCCGAGCTTGCCGGTGCTCGGGTCGAAGCCGTTCTCGAGCGTGAAGACGGCCGCCAGGCCGCCGCCGAGGTCCTCGACGCCACGCAGCCCCCAGCGGCTCGCCTGCTGCACGCCGCCGAGCATCCGCCACGCCGGCTTGCCGCTCACGGTGCCGTTCGGGCCGGCGACCGCAAGGTTGCTCGTGTAGGTCAGCCCTTCGTCGATAATGCCGTACAGCGTCACGCTGCTCTGTGCGTGCGCCGCACCCGCGATCAGCGCGACGCCCGCGCCTGCCAACAGCCGTTTTTTCATCGGAAGGTCTCCATTGCGCGGGTCGAATGGCAAAACGCAGGCGTGCGCGTCCCCCGCAGGCGCGCGGCCTGCTCCGGAGCAAACCGGAACGGTCAGGGGTAAATCGGGGAGGACGGCTAGCGCATCGCGTCGGCGACGACCGCCGGCGGGGCCCAGCGGCGGCCGGCCGCGACTTCGTACGCGTGACCGAACTGCAGCACGCCCCAGTCGTCGCGATAGCGGCCGACGATCTGCATGCCGATCGGCAAACCGGTCGCGCCGAAGCCGCACGGCACCGACAGGATCGGCGCCTCGGTCGACGACAGGTACCAGCACACGCGCATCCAGTCGATGTACGACGTGCTCGCGGCCCCCTGCACGTACGCAGGCGAGCGCAAGCCGACGTCGAACGGCATCACCTGTGTCGTCGGCAGCACGTAGAACGCGTAGCGCTGCATGAACGTGCGCATCCGCTCGAACAGCCGCGTCTTGCGCACGAACATGCGGCCGAGATCGGCGGCCGTCAGCGACCGATGCAGCCGGTATTCATCGTGAATCTCGGGCTTCAGCGCCGCACGCTGCGCATCGTCGAACCCGTCGACCAGCGTGCCGATCATCCATGCGCGCTCGATGCGGAACACGTCCTCGGCGTCGGACAGATCGGGATCGTCGAATTCGACTTCGCAGCCGAGCGCCGCGAACACACGCGCCTGCGCATCGACCGCCCGCGTGATCTCGGGATCGACCGGCACGCCGGGCAGGCCGCGCGACATCGCGATGCGCGTGCCGCGGAAGTCGCGTTCGAGCGGCTGCGCGAAGCGTGCGCCCGGGTCCGCGAGTTCGGTCGCGGTCTCGCCGCCCGGCCCGGCGATCGCCGACAGCAGCAACGCGGTATCGGCCACGTCGCGCGCCATCGGCCCGTCGACGCCGAGCGTCGCCCAGCCGTTCAGGTCGGGCGCGCGCGGCACGCGGCCCGGCGACGGCCGCAATCCGACGACGTTGTTCCACGCGGCCGGGTTGCGCAGCGAACCGCCCATGTCGCTGCCGCACGCGAGCGGATTCATCCCGCACGCGAGCGCGGCCGCCGCGCCGCCGCTGCTGCCGCCCGCGGAACGCGTCAGGTCCCACGGGTTGCGCGTCGCGCCGAACACGTCGTTGAACGTATGCGACCCGGCGCCGAATTCGGGCGTGTTCGACTTGCCGATCATCAGCGCACCGGCGCTCGCGCAGCGGCGCACGACGAGCGCGTCATGCAGCGGCACGTGATCGGCGAACAACCGCGAACCGTAGGTCGTGCGCACGCCGCGCGTCGCGGTGAGATCCTTCTGCGATACCGGCAGCCCGTGCAGCGGCCCCTGCCATTCGCCGCGCATCCAGCGGGCGTCGATGTCGCGCGCACGGGCGCGCAGCACGTCGGGATCGACGACGGTCACGAGCGCATTCACGCGTGGGTTGACCGTCGCGATCCGCGCGAGATGCGCATCGAGCAGGTCGCACGCGCCGATCTGCCGGGTCTTCAGCAGGTCGAGCATCGTGCGGGCGGACAGGTCGCACAGGTCGCCGGCCATCACGTCGGCGGGCGGGGACGATAGCGAAACGGTGGCGGTCATACGGTTCGGGGCGAAGAGGGAAAAAAGCGGGGAAGAAAGCGGAAAGGAAGGCGGCGGCAGCGGTCACGCATCGTGTTCGCTGCGATCCGATGCGAACGCGAGCGCGACGAGCGACAGCACGCCGCAGACGATCACGTACCACGCGGGCGCCGCCGGATTGCCGGTCGCGCCGATCATCCACGTGACGATGAACTGCGCGAAGCCGCCGAAGATCGACACGCCGCCCGCATATGCGATCGACAGTGCAGTGGCGCGCGTGCTCTTCGGGAACAGCTCGGCGAGGATCACGCCGTTCGCGCCGGCGTTGATCGAGTGCAGCGCGGCGAGCAGCATCACGACCGCGTACATCGTCGCGATCGACGGCACCGCGCGGATCAGCCAGAAGCCCGGCAGGATCAGCACGGTCAGCGCGAGGCGCGACCACAGCGCGACGCGCTTGCTGCCGTTGCGATCCGCCAGCCGCCCGCCGACCGGCGCAGCGACGAACATCACGGCGCCGGACAGGATCCCGCACCACAGCGCGGTATCCATCGGCAGGTGCAGCACCTTGATCGCGTACGTCGACATGTAATACAGCACGATGAAGTGCGCGGCCGTGCCGCCGACCACGAGGCCGAGCGCGGTCAGCACGGCGCCGCCGTCGCGCCGCAGCACGGTGCCGAGCACGGCCGACGAACGCCGCGCGGCCGCGGCCGGCGCGTGCTGCTCGAGCGCGCTGAAGCGTGCGCGCAGGTAGAGGCCGATCGGTGCGATCAGCACGCCCAGCAGGAACGGCACGCGCCAGCCCCACGCTTCGAGCGAGGCGGTATCGAGGAAATGCGACAGCAGGAAGCCGACGAACGAACCGGCCAGCGCCGCGGCACCCTGGCTCGCGAACTGCCAGCTCGTGTAGTACCCGCGTTCGCCGGCCGGCGCGCGCTCGGCGAGCAGCGACGTCGATACGCCGACCTCGCCGCCGGCCGAAAAGCCCTGCAGCAGCCGCGCGACGACGACCAGCACGGGCGCCGCGATGCCGATCTGCGCATAGGTCGGCAGCACGCCGATCATCCCGGTGCCGATCGCCATCGTGACGAGCGTGAGGTTCATCGCGGGCACGCGGCCGAAGCGGTCGGCGACGAGCCCGATCACGACACCGCCGATCGGCCGCGCGATGAAACCGACGCCGAAGGTCGCGACCGACATCAACAACTGCTGCTGCGCGGAGACCGCGGGAAAGAACAGTTTGCCGAGCAGCACCGCGAAGAAACTGAACACGGTGAGATCGAAGAATTCGAGGCCGTTGCCGATCGTGATCGCGACAATCAGCTGACGATTGGACGGGGATGCGGCAACGTCGCCGACATGCCCGCCGAACATGCTGCCTGCTCGGGGCGCCTTCATGAAGGTGTGTCTCCGTACTGGTTATGCGTGTCGTGTGCACGGCCCGTTGGACGGCCTGCGCATGCAGTCTAGGCATTCAAAATACGCAGCCCGGAGCGACATTTTTCGATCGTGATAACGCACGGTTATCGCGTGCTTTCCGCGCGGAAACGCGGTGTAGGATACGAACGTCGCCACCGCCGCCGCGCCCCGCCTCGCCGTGAAACACCACCAGCTCCGGGCGCTTGCCGCCATCGCCGAACACGGCAGCCTGCGCGCGGCCGCGCGCGCGATCCACCTGTCGCAGCCCGCGCTGACGAAGGCGATCCGCGAACTCGAACTCGATCTCGGCGTGCCGCTCGTCACGCGCAACGCGCGCGGCGCGCAGCTCACGCGTTTCGGGCAGGCCGTCTATGCCCGCGCACGGCTGATCCTCGCGGAGATGCAGCACGCGCGCGACGACGTGATCCAGCTGTCGGGCGGCAAGGAAGGTGCGCTCGCATGCGCGCTGACGCCGCTGGTGTCGCTCGGCTTCCTGCCGGCCGCACTCGACGCGTTCCGGCAGCGCATGCCGACGATCCGCCTCGACGTGCGCGAAGGATTTCTCGACACGGCGCTGCCGCGGCTGCGCGACGGCTCGCTCGACTTCGTGATCGCGATCGTCGACGCGGCCCGGCTGTCGCCGGAATTCACGTTCCGGCCGCTGCTCGAATCGGAACTGATCCTGATGACGCGCGCGAGCAATCCGCTGCGTCACTGCACGTCGCTCGCGCAATTGCAGGACGCGCAGTGGATTCTCAACACGTCGCCTGAAAGCATCGGCCGGCTGCTGCAGGACGTGTTCGTCGCGCACGGTTATCCGGCGCCGCAGCCGATCGTCGAATGCACGTCGTTCAGCGCGGCGTTTTCGCTGTCGGTGCACACCGACACCGTGTCGTGCGTGCCGAAGAGCTTCATGGAAATCGACTGGATTCGCGAGCGGATGGTCGCGATCGACGTGGAGGAAACGATTCCGGCCGTGTCGGTCGGCGTGCTCACGCGCCGCGATGCGCTGAACACGATTGCCTGCGACTACCTGATCCACTGCTTCGTCGAAGCCGTGCGCCGGCACGATCGCGCGACGCTGCTGTGGCGGTAGCGCCGCCGTTCAGACGAACAGCGCGATGCACAGCGCGGCCCCGCACAGGTACGTGCCGAGCGCGCCGATGAAACGCACGGGATTCGGGTTGGCCATCGTCGGCCACGCGAGCAATCCGATCACCAGCAGGCAGCGGCACGCGGTTGCCGTGACGATCAGCACGAGGATCGCGCGAGACGGATCGTGCGCGCCGAAATGGAGAAACAGCACCGCGAGGAACGGCGCGTATTCGGCCGTGTTGCCGTGCGCACGCACGATCTTGTGCAGCCCGTTCGTCGGGTCGGACGCACACCCGGACCCGATGGTGCATCGAAAGCGCGTGACGGACACGACGAACCCGAGCCCGAACAGCAGCAGCCCGAGGATGGCCGTGCACACGAGTGCGACGGGATGGATCGCCATGGGACTCCGGGCTGAAGCGGACATGCGCCGCACATCCGGCGATCGTACCCGCCGCCGGCGCGCGCGGCTATCGCGGAAACCCGTAGCGTCGCCGTGCGACGCCCCCTTTTCACGAACGGGTTCCGGCCCGAATTGGAACGATGCCGCAGCGCACGAAATCCGTGCATCGTCCGTCGGCCCGGCCACGCGGGCCTGCCCGGCGTCGCCC
Organism: Burkholderia reimsis; assembly: GCF_003294055.1. Lineage (NCBI taxonomy): Bacteria > Pseudomonadati > Pseudomonadota > Betaproteobacteria > Burkholderiales > Burkholderiaceae > Burkholderia > Burkholderia reimsis. Next base: position 40,323 of record NZ_QMFZ01000050.1, on the reverse strand, counting down.
CTGCCACGCGGACGTCGCCGCGCGCAACGCGCAAACGTTTAAGCCGCAGCGGCGCGCACCATCGCGGCGCGGCGCCCGTTGCCCCGCGTCACAGGCATGCACGTTGCGTCGACGCATCTCGGTAGTCGACGCCCTTGGCAGCCCGCTGCGGAGGACTACACTAATCCTTAATGGGGTGCGGCCGGAGCCCGCGCCTTCAGGGAGACGCCGCCATGAATCGGCCGCTGAATCGTATCCTGCCGCGCGTGACCGGTCCCGCATCGGTCTGGACGTGGGTCAAGTGGTCCCTGCTCGCCGCGCTGCTGATCGCGGTGGCGATCGTCGCGCGGCTCGTGCAGAGCGAGATCGAAACGTCCCGGCTGCAGGCGCACTACCTGTCCGATCTCACCCGCGACGTCGGCTACACGCTCGAGGCGGGCCCGAGCGATCGCATCCGCTTCCCCGCGAACGGCCCGTACGACCAGCGCCTCGGCTACGCGATGATTCCGGCGTTCCAGGAACGGCTGCTCGCGCGCGGCTTCGTCGTCGGCAAGCAGGCGCGCGATTCGCAGCGGATGCTGTCGATCGGCGATCACGGGCTGTTCCTCCCGTTCGAGGAGAAGGACCAGGCGGGCCTGACGCTGTTCGACTCGACCGGTGCACCGCTGTTCGCGACCGTGTTCCCGCAGCGCGTCTATGCCGACTTCGACGGGGTGCCGCGCGTGATCGCCGATTCGCTGCTGTTCATCGAGGATCGCTACCTGCTCGACGCGAACGAGCCGAACCGCAACCCGGCAATCGACTGGGGGCGCTTCAGCCGCGCGCTCGCCGACCAGGCGCTGCACGTCGTCAACCGCCACCAGGCGCGCCCGGGCGGCAGCACGCTCGCGACGCAGATCGAGAAGTTCCGACATTCGCCCGAGGGCCGCACCGCAACGCCGCCCGAGAAGCTGCGGCAGATCGCGTCGGCGTCGGTGCGTGCGTACCTGAACGGCCCGCAGACGATGCCCGCGCGCCGTACCATCGTCGTGCGCTACCTGAATTCCGTCCCGCTCGCCGCGCGGCCGCACATCGGCGAGATCACCGGCATCGGCGACGGCCTCGCCGCGTGGTACGGCCGCGACTTCAACGACGTGAACCGCATCCTGTCCGCGCCGACGACGGGCGACAACGTCGACGAACAGGGCAAGGCGTTCCGCGAGGTGCTGTCGCTGATCATCGCGCAGCGCGCGCCGTCGTACTTCCTCAATCGCGGTTATCCGGCCCTGGAGCGGCTGACCGACAGCTACCTGAGGCTGCTGTCGAACGGCGGCGTGATCTCGCCGGCGCTGCGCGACGCCGCGCTTGCCGCGCAGATCGAACGCAGCGCGCCGCCGGCCGCCGCGCACGTGCAGTCGTTCGTGTCGCGCAAGGCCGTGACGTCCGCGCGCGCGTCGCTGCTGTCGGCGCTCGGCATCAGCGACCTGTACCAGCTCGACCAGTTCGACCTGCAGGCGACCAGCACGCTCGACAACGGCGTGCAGCAGGCCGTCGCCGAACGGCTCGCACGGGCGTCGACGCGCGACGGCGCGCAGGCGGCCGGCCTGTACGGTTTCGAGATGCTCGCGCCGAAGGACGACCCGTCGCACCTCACGTACAGCTTCACGCTGTACGAACACCGCAACGGCGCGAACCTGCTGCGCGTGCAGACCGACAGCGTGAACGAGCCGTTCGACGTCAATCGCGGCGGCCGCATCAACCTCGGCTCGACCGCGAAGCTGCGCACGCTGATCACCTACCTGCAGATCGTGTCCGACCTGCATGCGCGCTACGCGAACCTGTCGAACGCGGAGCTGGCCCGCGTGAAGCCCGACCCGATCGACGGGCTGTCGCACTGGGCGCTCGACTACCTGTCGCATACGCGCGACCGCTCGCTGCAGGCGATGCTCGACGCGGCCGTCGAACGCAAGTATTCGGCGAGCCCCGACGTGTTCTACACGGGCGGCGGCGCACAGGTGTTCTCAAACTTCGAAAAGTCGGACAACGGCCGCATCCTGACGCTGCACGCGGCCTTCGAGCATTCGGTCAACCTCGTGTTCGTGCGGCTGATGCGCGACATCGTCCACTACGAGACGCTGCAGGCGGCCGGCCCGTCGTCGTCGTGGCTCGGCGACCCCGAACAGCGCCGGCATTACCTGCAGCAGTTCGTCGACGGCGAAAGCCAGGTCTACGTGAAGCGCTACTACACGCGCTATGCGGGCAAGGCGCCCGACGACGCGCTCGCGCTGATGCTGAAGGACGTGCGCAAGTCGCCGCCGAAGATCGCGACGGTGTTGCGCAGCGTCGCGCCGAACGAATCGCTCGCGTGGTTCGACGCGCAGATGCGCGCGCAACTGAAGGGCACGCCGGCCGCGACACTGTCCGACGACGATCTCGCCAGGCTCTACGCGAAGTATGCGATCGACCGCTTCAACCTCAACGATCGCGGTTATATCGCGAGCGTGCATCCGCTCGCGCTGTGGACGCTCAACTACCTGCGCGCCCACCCGGCGGCGGCGCTTGCCGATGTCCAGCGCGACAGCCGCGACGCGCGTTTCTACACGTACTCGTGGCTGTACAAGACGCGCTACCACGCGACCCAGGACCGGCGCATCCGTCGCATGGTCGAACTGCGCGCGTACGCGGAGATCACGAAGTCGTGGCGGGCACTCGGCTACCCGTTCGCGGAAGTCACGCCGTCGTACGCGGCCGCGATCGGCGCATCGGGCGACCAGCCCGACGCGCTCGCGAAACTGATCGGCCTGATCGCGAACGGCGGGCAGAAAGCGCCGACCGAGACGATCACGCAGCTCGACTTCGCGAAGGGCACGCCGTACGAAACGCGCTTCGTGCGCGCGGCCGCGCAGCCGCAACCGATGCTGTCGCCGGAGATCGTCAACGTCGCGCACACGCTGCTGCGCGACGTCGTACTCAACGGCACCGCGCGCCGCCTCGCGGGCGGCTTCACGCTGCCCGACGGCAAGACGCTCGACGTGTACGGCAAGACCGGGACGGGCGACCAGCGCTTCAACGTCTATGCGCGCGGCGCACGGCTGATCGAGTCGCGCAAGGTGAACCGCAGCGGCACGTTCGTGTTCGTGCTCGGCGACCGGTTCTTCGGGGTCCTGACGGCAACCGCGCACGAACCGTACGCGGCACGCTACGACTTCACGAGCGCGATGGCCGTGCAGTTGCTGAAGTCGATGGCACCGGCACTCGCGCCGCTGATCGAACGCCCGGCCGGCAACGGCACGCATACCGCGGGCGCCGCCCCGCAGGCGGCAGCGCCGGCGACGGGCACCGCGGCCGCGCAACCGTCCTGACGGCCGCACGTCGTGTCATGCGCCGACGCGCCGCTCAGTGCGAGCGGCCGTCGTAGTGCGTGACCGGCAGCGCGTCGAGATCGACACCTTCGAGACAGCGCACATTGATCGCGGCCATCGCGGTGCCGTTCGGGTGGACGCCCTCGCCGAACGTGTGAATCCCGCAGCGCTTGCAGAAGCGGTGCTTGATCACGTGCTTGTTGAACATGTAGGTGGCGAGATGCGCGTCGGGCGTGAGCAGCGTCATGCGATCGCGCGGCACGAACCACATCAGCGCGCCCTTGCGCTGGCATATCGAGCAGTTGCACTGCCATCACGTCCTGCAGGTCGCCTTCCGCCTCGAACTTCACGTCTCCGCAATGACAGCTTCCGCGATAAATCATGGTCGTCTCCCGGTGCGGCCCGTGCGCATCGGCGGCGCCCCGGCGGGACACCGTTGGCCAGACCGATCAAGGCGGGTACAGTAGCGCGCAGATGCGCCGCGCGCAATGTCCGGCGGCGCCCTTCCCGCCCCTGTCCGAACAAGGAAAACCGTCATGCTCGAAATGCGCCCCGGCTGCGAATGCTGCGACAAGGACCTGCCACCCGATTCGGCGGATGCCCGCATCTGTACGTTCGAATGCACGTTCTGCGCGACCTGCGCCGACGACGTGCTGAAGGGCCGCTGCCCCAACTGCGGCGGCGACTTCGCCGTGCGCCCGCGGCGACCCGCGAGCCTGCTCGCGAAATACCCGGCGTCGACCGAGCGCATCCACAAGCCGGGCGGCTGCGCGAACGCCTGACCGCGCCGCGCCGCCCGCCGTTTCGCGTCACGACATCTCGATCCGCGCGCGCGTCACCGCGAGCAGCGCCGCCATCGCGCGGCGCGCACCGTCCTCGTCGCGCATGCGGATCGCGTCGCTGACGGCCGTGTGCTCGGCGAGCGACGCGTTGTACACGTCCGCGCGGCGCGCATTCAGGTGCAGCTGCGCCTCGAGCGTGCGATCGATCAGCGTGCCGAGCGGCACCAGCAGTTCGTTGCCGCCGGCTTCGAGCACGCTCAGGTGAAAACGCAGGTCGGCGCGCACCCATTCGTCGACGTTGCGCGCGGCGGCCATCGCACGCGCCGCGCCGTCGATCGCATCGAACGTTGCCGGTGTATGCATGCGCGCGGCGAGCGCGGCCGCGTATGGCTCGACCATCTCGCGCATCTCCTGCAGCTTCAGCGCGAACGCGAGCGGCGGCGCGACGCGCGCATACCAGTCGAGCAGGTCGGCGTCGAGCAGGTTCCATACACCGCGCGGCCGCACGCGCGTGCCGATCTTCGGCCGCGACTCGACGAGCCCCTTCGACGTGAGCGTGCGCAGCGCCTCGCGCATCACCGTGCGGCTCACGCCATACATCTCCATCAGGTCGGGTTCCCTCGGCAGCAGCGACTCGGGCGGGTAGTCGCCGCGCAGGATCGCCGTGGCGAGCCGGAAGGCCGTCTGTCCATGCAGGTCGCGTCGAATGATCGTTCTCCGTTATGCCGGTACCCGGGTGGTCCGGCTGCCCACTATCTGCACAATAGTGCTATTAATACTATTTTTTATCGGCCTGCGCTAGGATAACCGCGAAAGCACGCGACCGCGCGCGGCGCCCGACTGCCCGCGCCGGTCAATCCTGGAGACCCGCATCGTGAAAATCACCCGCCTCGAAACCTTCGTCGTCCCGCCGCGCTGGCTGTTCCTCAAGATCGAAACCGACGAGGGCATCGTCGGCTGGGGCGAGCCTGTCGTCGAAGGCCGCGCGCACACGGTCGAGGCCGCCGTGCAGGAGCTGGCCGACTACCTCGTCGGCCGCGACCCGCTGCTGATCGAGGATCACTGGCAGGTGATGTACCGCGCGGGCTTCTACCGCGGCGGCCCGATCATGATGAGCGCGATCGCGGGCGTCGACCAGGCGCTGTGGGACATCAAGGGCAAGCATCACGGCGTGCCGGTGCATGCGCTGCTCGGCGGCCAAGTGCGCGATCGCATCAAGGTGTATTCGTGGATCGGCGGCGACCGGCCGAGCGACGTCGCGAACAATGCGCGCGCGGTGGTCGAGCGCGGCTTCAAGGCCGTGAAGATGAACGGCTCCGAGGAGCTGCAGATCGTCGACACCTACGACAAGGTCGAGCAGGTGATCGCGAACGTCGCGGCCGTGCGCGACGCGGTCGGCCCGCACGTCGGAATCGGCGTCGACTTCCATGGCCGCGTGCACAAGCCGATGGCCAAGGTGCTCGCGAAGGAGCTCGACCCGTACAAGCTGATGTTCATCGAGGAGCCCGTGCTGTCGGAGAACGCCGAGGCGCTGCGCGACATCGTCAACCAGACCAACACGCCGATCGCGCTCGGCGAGCGGCTCTACTCGCGCTGGGACTTCAAGCACATCCTCGCGGGCGGCTACGTCGACATCATCCAGCCCGACGCGTCGCACGCGGGCGGCATCACCGAGTGCCGCAAGATCGCGACGCTCGCGGAGAGCTACGACGTCGCGCTCGCGCTGCACTGCCCGCTCGGCCCGATCGCGCTCGCCGCGTGCCTGCAGCTCGACGCGGTCAGCTACAACGCGTTCATCCAGGAGCAGAGCCTCGGCATCCACTACAACCAGGGCAACGACCTGCTCGACTACCTGCGCAACCCCGAGGTGTTCCGCTACGAGGACGGCTTCGTCGCGATCCCGCAGGGCCCGGGGCTCGGCATCGACGTGAACGAGGAGAAGGTGCGCGAGATGGCGAAGACGGGCCACCGCTGGCGCAACCCGGTATGGCGCCACGCGGACGGCAGCGTCGCCGAGTGGTGAGCGCGATGCGCGGCGTGCACGGCGGGTCGCGCTGAGTCGCGGCAAGTATCGATACGAGAACGGCTGCCCGACAGGCAGCCGTTTTTGCATGCCCGGCGCGGCGCCGGGCACATGGTGAATGCATGTGGCGGATGCGCGTCGGCGGCCTGGCGTCGCGCCGCGCGCAACCGGCCGTCAGCCGAGCGCCGCGAACCCCGGCACGCTGAACGACAGCACCGCGGCCGCGACGAACACGCCGATCATCGTCAGCGCCTCGAGATGCAGGATGTTGCGGAACGTGTGCGCATCCTCGGTCGACGCGGTGCGGCGCAGGCGCGGCAGCGCCGAGAAGCGGTTCAGGCCGCCGAGCACGAGCGCGAGCGCGACGAGCAGCAGCTTCAGCAGCAACACGCGCCCCCACGTGCTGCCGTCGAGCGGCGCAAGCGACCCGCCGAGCCCGCGGATCGCATTGAGCGCGCCGGTGCCGAGCACGAACACGACCGCGACGATCGACGTGCGGGACAGGTGCTGGCCGATGCGGATCAGCGCGCCGCGCGCGACCGACGAACCGAGCGCCGGCAGCACCGCGAGCCCGCCCGCGAGCACGAGGCCGCCCCACACGGCGGTCGCGAGCAGGTGCAGCGTCTGCACGCCGACCGCCGCGGACAGCGCGCCCGTATCGGCCGCATGGCCGAGCGAAGCCTTGCCGGCCGCGACCACGATCACCGCGAGCCACAGCACCGCGTGCGCGGCCGGGCCTTCCGGCTTCGCCAGCGCGACGATCGCGAGCACCACGGCGCCGGCGAATGCGACGCTCCATGCGAAGCCCGTATGGGTCTGCGTCAGCATCACGGGAATCGCGGCGAACGCGCCGCCGAGCCCCGCGCCGCTCATCGTCGCGGCCTCGTAGACGAGCCAGCCGAGATCCGCGAGCACCAGCGCCAGCACCGCCGCAACCAGCGAATGTTGCGCGCGCAGCCACGCGGGATGGGACGGCGCGACGACCGGACGTGCACCGTCCTTGCCGAGCCAGGCCTTGAGCAGCGCCGAGCCGACCGCCATCGCGAGCGCGGCGTCCATCAGCGCCGCGAGCGCGACCTGACCGATCCACAAGCTGTCGAACTTCATCGCGCACACCCTCCCGAAAGCGGCAGGCCGACGATGCGGCAACGGGACGGACAGCGTGAGGAAGGCAACGGCACGGTAGAAAACGTCATCGATGAATCCGGAAACGGGAGAAATGACTGGACCTGCGGCGGAGGCGGCGCCGCGCGACCCGCGAGTGTACGGTCTTCGATGGTGAAAACGCACGCCGGTTCACACAGGTGCGGCGCAATGCGCGTCAAATTGTCGCAAGTCGCAAACGGACAGGAACCGATGTCCTTTTGCCAAATAGCCGTCATTACCCATCGATGATAGAATGCCGCGTCGCAGCAGCCCGGCTGCCTTGCCGTCATGCGCCGAGCCGATCGTAGCCCGGACAGGTCCCCGTCGAATAAACATGGAGTCTCGTGTGTCTTCAAGACGCCTCTTCCGTCCGCTGCTCGCCGTTCTGATGTTCGGCGGCGCGGGCCTTATGAGCGCTGCCCAAGCGCAGACCAAGCCCACGGAGCAAGCGCACGCCCAGCAGGCGCCGCTCAAGGCACCCGATACCATGGCCGAGCGCGTGCGCGGCTGTACGGCCTGCCATGGCGTCCATGGCCAGGGTACGGACAACGACTACTTCCCGCGTCTTGCCGGCAAGCCGGCCGAGTACCTGTACAACCAGCTCGTCAACTTCCGTGACGGCCGGCGCAAGTACCCGCCGATGAACTACCTGCTGACGTACCTGAACGACGACTACCTGCGCGAGATGGCCGAGCACTTCTCGGCCGAACGCCCGCCGTACCCGACGCCGGCGAAGCCGACGCTGCCGGCCGCGACGCTCGCGCGCGGCAAGCAGCTCGTCACGCAAGGCGACCCGTCCCGCAAGCTGCCGGCCTGCGTGGCCTGCCACGGCGCGACGCTCACCGGCATGCAGCCGGCGATCCCGGGCCTGGTCGGCCTGCACGCCGACTACCTGAGCGCGCAGATCGGTGCATGGCGCTCGGGCAACCGCCACGCGAAGGCGCCCGATTGCATGCATGAAGTCGCTTCGAAGCTTTCCGACGAAGACGTGACGGCCGTGACCGCATGGCTCGCCGCGCAACCGGCGCCCGCCAACCCCGTGCCGGCTCCGGCGCGTTCGATGAAGACTCCGCTCGCCTGCGGCAGCGAACCGCAATAAGGCAAGGGAGACAGACACAATGAAACGCAAGTCCCTGTTTGCACTCTCGGCTGTCGCGATCGTCGCGGCCGCCGCCCTCGTGCCGGTCCTGTGGCCGGGCAACGACACGCTGCACGGCGCTGCCGCCGTCGCGGCCGCGCCGGCCGACCAGGCTGCGCTGATCAAGAAGGGCGAGTACCTCGCGCGCGTCGGCGACTGTATCGCGTGCCACACCGTGCGCGGCGGCAAGTCGTTCGCGGGCGGCCTGCCGATGGCGACGCCGTTCGGCACGATGTACACGCCGAACATCACGCCGGACGACAAGGACGGCATCGGCAAGTGGACGTCGGACGACTTCTACCGCGCGATGCACACCGGCCGTTCGAAGGACGGCAGCCTGCTCTATCCGGGCTTCCCGTTCGCGAGCTACACGAAGGTCACGCGTGCGGATTCCGACGCGATCTACGCGTACCTGCGTTCGGTCGCGCCGGTGTCGGTGCCGAGCCGTCCGCACGAACTGAAGTTCCCGTTCAACAACCGCAACCTGCTGATCGGCTGGCGCACGCTGTTCTTCAAGGAAGGCGAGTACAAGCCGGATCCGACCAAGTCGGTCGAATGGAACCGCGGTGCGTACCTCGTCGAGGGCCTCGGCCACTGCTCGATGTGCCACACGTCGATCAACATGATGGGCGGCCCGGTGAGCTCGGCAGCCTTCGCGGGCGGCCTGATCCCGCTGCAGAACTGGTATGCGCCGTCGCTGACGAACGACAAGGAACTCGGCCTCGGCGACTGGCACGTGCAGGAGCTGTCCGACCTGCTGCAAGCCGGCGTGTCGAACAAGGGCGCGGTGTTCGGCCCGATGGCCGACGTCGTGCACAACAGCCTGCAGTACATGAGCGACGAAGATACGCGCGCGATGTCGACGTACCTGAAGTCGATCCCGCAGAAGGCTGAAGCGCCGAAGAACATGCAGTACGAGCCGTCGAAGCAGTTCGGCAACGCGCTGTTCGACCAGGGCAAGAAGATCTACGCGGACAACTGCGCGACCTGCCACGCCGAAACCGGCGCGGGCAAGCCGCCGGCCTATCCGCCGCTCGCGGGCAACCACTCGATCGTGATGGAATCGGCGGTCAACCCGATCCGCATGGTGCTCAACGGTGGCTATCCGCCGAGCACGTTCAAGAATCCGCGTCCGTACGGGATGCCGCCGTTCGCACAGTCGCTGTCGAACCAGGAGGTTGCGGCGGTCGTCACGTATATCCGGATGTCGTGGGGCAACAACGGTACGCCGATCTCGCCGCAACAGGTGAGTGACCTGCGTTCCGCGCCGCTCGACTAAGAAGCGGCTGACAAACACGGGGCGCGGCTGCGGGAAACCGCGGCCGCGCCCTTTTGCATTTTGCAATTTGCGATGTCACCTCCCGCGCGGGCCGCGCGAGACGTCGCCGATCATAAAACTGAAGAGTGGTATCTATGTCTTTCGAATCTCTCGGCCTGGCCGAACCGCTCGTCAAGGCGGTCAACGAGCTCGGCTATACGTCGCCGACTCCCATCCAGCAGCAGGCGATCCCTGCCGTCCTCGGCGGCGGCGACCTGCTCGCCGGTGCGCAGACGGGCACCGGCAAGACGGCAGGCTTCACGCTGCCGATCCTGCAACGCCTGCACACGTTCTACGCCGAGCATCGCGGCGCGAAGCGCGCGGTGCGCGCGCTGATCCTCACGCCGACGCGCGAACTCGCCGCCCAGGTCGAGGAAAGCGTCCGTGCCTACAGCAAGTACCTGAAGCTGCGCTCGACCGTGATGTTCGGCGGCGTCAGCATCAATCCGCAGATCGACGCGCTCAAGCGCGGCGTCGACATCGTCGTCGCGACGCCGGGCCGCCTGCTCGATCACATGCAGCAGAAGACGATCGACCTGTCGGACCTCGACATCCTCGTGCTCGACGAAGCCGACCGGATGCTCGACATGGGCTTCATCCACGACATCAAGCGCGTGCTCGCGAAGCTGCCGCCGCAGCGCCAGAACCTGCTGTTCTCGGCCACGTTCTCCGACGAGATCAAGGCGCTCGCCGACAGCCTGCTCGACTCGCCCGCGCTGATCGAGGTCGCACGCCGCAACACGACCGCCGAGAGCGTCGCGCAGAAGATCCACCCGGTCGACCGCGACCGCAAGCGCGAACTGCTCACGCACCTGATCCGCGAACACAACTGGTTCCAGGTGCTCGTGTTCACGCGCACGAAGCACGGCGCGAACCGGCTTGCCGAGCAGCTGACGAAGGACGGCATCAGCGCGATGGCGATCCACGGCAACAAGAGCCAGTCGGCCCGCACGCGCGCGCTGGCGGAATTCAAGAACAGCACGCTGCAGGTGCTCGTCGCGACCGATATCGCCGCGCGCGGGATCGACATCGACCAGTTGCCGCACGTCGTCAACTTCGACCTGCCGAACGTGCCGGAAGACTACGTGCACCGGATCGGCCGCACGGGCCGCGCGGGTGCGACCGGCGAAGCCGTGTCGCTCGTGTGCGTCGACGAAAAGCAGCTGCTGCGCGACATCGAGCGGCTGATCAAGCGCGAGATTCCGCAAGAAGTGATCGCGGGCTTCGAACCCGATCCGAACGCGAAGCCGGAGCCGATCCAGCAGCGCCGCGGGCAACAGCAGCCGCGCGGCGGTGGCGGCGGTGGCGGCAATCGCCAGCCGCGTGCGGGCGGCTCAGGCCAGCCGGCCGCGAAACGCGACGGCAACGCACAGCCGAAAGCATCGCAGCAGAAGGCCGCGAAGCCGCGCACGCAAGGCGGTGCCGGCGGCAGCGGCGGGCGCCCGGCGGGCGGCGGCAATGGCGCACGCCCCGCGAACGGCAACGCCGCGCACCCGAACCGCAACCGTTCGTCGCGCAGCGGCCAGCGCGGTCACTGAAGCCGCGCGGCCGCGCGCCGCAGGTGCTCGACCTGGCGTTGCCAGCGTTCGAGCACCGCGGCGCGCTCCCCTTCCAGCGTGAACGTGACGCCTGTCGCGAGACGCGCATAGCCGACCCGCTGCGCATCGCCATGCGCGATCGTCGCAGCGAATCCGGCCAGCCCGCCGAAGTCCCCTTCGAGCGGCTCCATCGTCAATTGCGCCTGAAAGAACGCGCCGTCCGCGACGAGCGTCAGCGCGGCGGTGCGCCGTTGCGCGACCGCGCGCGCCGCACGCGATTGCGGCCAGAGCGCAAGCAGCAGCGTGCGCGCATCGTGTGCATAGATCTCGCCGACGCCGAGCAGCGTCGTGCGCAAATGGCCGTCGTCGGTCGCGACGATCAGCGATGCGGCGAAGTCGGCATGACGCTCGAGCGCCGTGCCGTCGAACAGCGAAACGACGGCCGGCGGCCACGCATCGAACGTCCATTGTTCGAGCGCGTGGCGATGGGTATCGGTCATGATGGCGTGGCCCCGGTGGAAAGCGGATGAACAAGCCGCAGCATACGCGCGACGGGCCGCGCCGCGGCGATCAGCGCAGGAACACGTGCCGCGTGATCTTCGTGAGCGGATAGTGGACGCCCGGCTGGATCTTCGCGGGCAGGTCGAGCGGCTTGAGCAGCATCTTCACGCACATGTCGGCCGACAGGTTGCGCCGTACCAGCTTGCTGATGCGCGCGGCGCGCTCTCGGTTGTACTGGCTGTCGCCGACACGATCCGGATAGCGGACCGCGAACACGTGGCGCAGCGCGATCTCGGAATCCTCGTTCTTGATTTCCATCACGCGGCGCGCCAGCGCGCCGAGCACCGCGAGCCGGCCGTTGCCTTCGAGCTGGTTGTACTTCTTGAAGAACTTGAAGAAGTGCTTGTAGTGACGCACTTCGTCCGTGCGGATGTTGTCGGTGATTTCCTTCAGCACGGGCTCGTCCGAGCATTCGTTGATCGCGCGATAGAGCGTGGCCGTGCCCGTCTCGACGACGCAGCGTGCGACCATCTCGAGCGCGCGGGTCTTCTCGAATGCCTCGACCTTGCAGGTCAACGAATACTCGGCGAAGAAATTCGCGAACGCGGTATCCCAGTCGAACTCGGGCCACACGTGCGCGATGTACGCCTTCAGCGCGCGCCCGTGCTGCAATTCTTCGTGCTCCCATGCATTGTTGAGCCATGCGGAGACTTCCGGATCGTCGTTGAAGAACTGGCTCAGATTGCTCGTGTAGAGATCCGAGCCGCTTTCGATGAACGACGACGCGCACAGCAGCAACAACAGATCCTCGTTCGCGGCGGCACGCTGACGATCGATCCGGTTCAGGTCGATGTCCTCGATGCGCCACGGCATCACATGCGTCGTTTTGGTGTCCATGGTGGTGCGCTCCCAGTCGTCGCACGGGGGCCGGCCCATGCCTTCGGCACAGGCGCCGACCGACCCGCAGGCGGCGTTTTACTTGCGTTTATAGTGGATTGGTCCGGCCGAACCATGCTGGCATCTTAGCCGGACTTTGATGTTCGTGCTCCAGAGCACTGACCATACCTGACAAGCGCAGTTCCACGACGTCTGTTGCCGTTCGTTAGATGAGTCCTTCAAACCGCTTGCACCCGCTCGACGATACGGGCCGCGACAAACGAAACGGGCGGCCGTCCGGCCGCCCGTGAAGCGCAGGAAATGCCGGTGAAAGCCGGCGGCAATCCGTCAGAAACCTGCCGCCAGGCCGTCGCGCCGGCTGTCGCTCGCGGCCACGTAGCCGCGCTCGCGATCGTCGCGGTCGAGACGCCAGATGAACTGCCCGGAACCGAAATCCATGTAAGGATCGTCGATCGACTTGATCGTATGGCCGCGCGCGGCCAGCGCATCGACGGTCGCGCGATTCATCGTGGCCTCGACGTCGAGCGTGAAGTCGCGGTTGACCTTCCAGCGCGGCGCATCGCAGGCGGCCTGCGGTTGCTGCCCGTAGCCGAGCATCCGCACGACGGTCTGCAGGTGCCCCTGCGGCTGCATGTCGCCGCCCATCACGCCGAAGCTCATCACGGCTTGCGTGCGGCCGTCGGCCTCCTCGGTGACGAATGCCGGGATGATCGTGTGGAACGGCCGCTTGCCGCCCGCGACGACGTTCGGCGACGCCGGGTCCATCGAGAAGCCGTGCCCGCGATTCTGCAGCGCGATGCCGGTGCCGGGCACGACGAGCCCCGAACCGAAGCCCATGTAGTTCGACTGGATGAAGCTCACCATCATCCCGCGCTCGTCGGCCGCCGACAGGTAGATCGTGCCGCCCGAATGCGGCCGGCCGGCGCCGAAGTGCGTCGCGCGCGCGGGATCGATCAGCTTCGCGCGTTCGGCGAGATACGCGTCGTCGAGCATCTGCTCGGGCGTGACCTCCATCGCGCGCGGATCGGCGACGTAGCGATAGACATCCGCGAACGCGAGCTTCATCGCCTCGATCTGCAGATGCTGCGAGTCGACCGAATCGACCGGCCATTCCGTCACGCCCGCGTGCTCGGCGATCCCGAGCGCGATCAGCGCGGCGATGCCCTGCCCGTTCGGCGGAATCTCGTGGATCGTGTGACGGCCGAAACGCTTGCCGATCGGCTCGACCCATTCCGGCCGGTACGCTCGCAGGTCGGCCGCGGTCAGCGCGCCACCGCCTTCGCGCGAGAACGCGGCGATGCGCTCGGCGAGCGCGCCCTCGTAGAACGCGCGGGCCCCCTCCTTCGCGAGCGTGCGCAGCGTCTGCGCATGACCGGGCAGGCACACGCGCTCGCCGACGAGCGGCGCGCGGCCGCGCGGCATGAAGGTCTCCGCGAAGCCCGGCAGCCCCTGCAGCTCGGGCACGGCGGCCGCCCACTTGTGCGCGACGATCGGCGGCACCGCATAACCGCGCTCCGCTATCTCGATCGCCGGCTCGAGCAGGTCCGCGAACGGCAGCGAACCGAACTTCGCATGCAGCGCTTCCCAGCCCGCGATCACGCCCGGTACGGTGACGGTATCCCAGCCGCGTGTCGGCTTGTTCGCGATGCCGTTCGCCGCCTCGCCGTGGCGCCGGCGGAAATAGTCGACGTTCCACGCGGCCGGCGCGACGCCCGACGCGTTCAGCCCGGACAGCCGCTCGCCGTCCCACACGAGCGCGAACGCGTCGCCGCCGAGCCCGCACGACACGGGCTCGACGACCGTGATCGCAGCCGCGGCGGCCAGCGCCGCGTCGACCGCGTTGCCGCCCTTCCACAGCATCCGGAGCCCGGCCTGCGCGGCGAGCGGGTGCGACGTCGACACGACGTTGCGCGCGAACACCGGAATGCGAGTCGTCGGATACGGGTTGTGCCAGTTGAAGCCAGTCATCGGTTCCACCTCGTCGAAAGCTGAATGAAGCGCCGGGCGCGCACCCGCGCGCGCGAGCAATCCGCCATTGCAGCGCGATCAGCGCAATCGCACAAATTCATTTGTCACATGAATCAATGCAATTTCCGCATGAATTGCAGGCGACCCTGGCGGCCATACCGGCCTAACGGCGTTGCCGCCCTTACAATACCCGCTCCGTCTCACGACACGACCACCGAGCCATGACCCGAGATCCCCGCCTCACCCTCAACGCGCGCCAGCAGGAACTGCTCGAATGGGTGCAGCGCGACGGCTTCGTGACCGTCGACGATCTCGCCGCGCACTTCGCGGTGACGCCGCAGACGATCCGCCGCGACGTGAACTGGCTGGCCGACCTGAACCTGCTGCGCCGCTATCACGGCGGCGCGAGCCTGCCGACCAGCTCGGAGAACGTGTCGTACACGGCGCGCCAGCGGATGTTCCATGACGAGAAGCGGCGCATCGCGGCGCTCGCGGCGTCGCACATTCCCGACCAGGCGTCGCTGTTCATCAACCTCGGCACGACCACCGAGGAAGTCGCACGCGCGCTGAACCGCCACCACGGGCTGCACGTGATCACGAACAACCTGAACGTCGCGTCGATGATGAGCGGCTACCCCGACTGCGAGGTGCTGATCACGGGCGGCATCGTGCGGCCATGGGACAAGGGGATCGTCGGCGAACTCGCGATCGACTTCATCCGCCAGTTCAAGGTCGACTACGCGATCATCGGCACGTCGGCGATCGAGGCCGACGGCACGCTGCGCGACTTCGACACGCGCGAGGTGCGTGTGGCCGAGGCGATCATGCAGCATGCGCGCACGGTCTACCTCGTCGCCGACCATTCGAAGGTCGGCCGCCCGGCACTGGTGCGCCAGGGCCACCTGAGCCAGGTGCACGCACTCTTCACCGACAAGCCGCTGCCGCCGGAGATGGCCGACGCGGTGGCGACCGCCGGCACGCAGGTGTACGTCGCGGAGTGACGCCCGCGATGCTGCACCGCACCTGAAACTTCAAGTGAAATCAAGAAGTTGGCGCTGCGAGCAAACCGCTTGCGCGGGGCCCGGCTGTCAAACGGAAAATTAACGGGGCACGATTTGTGGTTGCCCGCATGCTCGACTAGACTCCAGTTCCCCGGCCCGTCCGACCGTTGCGCCTGTGCCAGGGCGCGGACGAATGGCATGGCCGGCGAATGCAGCTTTTCCCCCCAAACCATACCCCGCTGGGTATCGCGCGCCGGCCGTTGCGCCAGCCGCGCGGGCTGACTGGTCGCCATGGAGAGAACGATGCTGAGTCCGCATGAATTCGCCACGCTATTGCTTGTGAAGGACGCTCCCGATCAAACCTCGATGGATCGGGACGAAATCGACGCACTGCTGGAGCAGCAGCTCGTCCGCCTGGAAGGGCTCGGATCGGGGCGCAAGTACTGCGTGACCGAGACCGGCGACGCCGCGCTGCGATCCATCAAATACCGCTATTCGTAAAACCACACCGTTACCGACCTGACCGCGCGGCCCGGATTCCGGGCCGCGCGGTCGTTCCTGCTTCCTCGCTTCCCCGCCTCGCCCCCCACCTGCTTCAGCCGCCGCGCAGCGTCGGATCGACCGCCGCCCGCCAGCTGATGGCTTGCGCGCGCGCACCGTTGAAATACGCGATCCAGCCGGCACGCGCCGCCGCGTCGGGCGCCGCATAGCGCGTCGAAAGTTCGTTTACGAACGCACAATAGTTCGCTTCGGTCAGCCCGCGATACCGTTTAGCCACGTATGCGTCGTACAGCGTCGAATAGACCGGCTGCGCGTCCGCGCCCCAGTCGCGCGCCGCGCCGCCGCACGACGTCTGCAGATCGACGAACGACGGCGTGCGCCAATTGCCGACGAGCGGCGGCATACCGGCACTGCACCCCGCCAGAAGGACGGCGCACACGCCGGCCCACATCCCAATACGCATGATTCACCTCGCGAAACGGTCGATTCCGCCAGTATCGTCCGGGATCGCGCAGCGCGCTACTGGCCCCGCTTTATCGAACTTTACTTTTTCGATTTCGTTCGTTAAATTTCGAATTCGAACATTTTCTGTTCAACCATTTCCCTCAGACGATAAGGACAGCAGGTGACCCAACCGAATCGCTACGATCTGCTCGTCGTCGGCGGCGGCATCAACGGCGCGGGCATCGCGCGCGATGCGGCCGGCCGCGGCCTGTCGGTCATGCTCTGCGAGCAGGACGATCTCGCGTCGCACACGTCGTCGTCCAGCACGAAGCTGATTCACGGCGGCCTGCGCTACCTCGAGTACAACGAGTTCGGGCTCGTGCGCAAGGCGCTGCAGGAACGCGAGACGCTGCTGCGCGCGGCGCCGCACATCATGTGGCCGCTGCGCTTCGTGATGCCGCACATGCCGAACCTGCGTCCGGCCTGGCTGATCCGCATCGGCCTGTTCCTCTACGATCACCTCGCGAAACGCGAGCTGCTGCCCGGCTCGCGCGGCATCGACATGCGCCGCCATGCGGCCGGCGCGCCGCTGATCGATTCGATCAAGCGCGGCTTCGTCTATTCGGACGGCTGGGTCGACGACGCGCGCCTCGTCGTGCTGAACGCGATGGATGCGAAGGAGCGTGGCGCCGAAATCCTGACGCGCACGAAGCTGGTGTCCGCCGAGCGCCGCGGCGACGAATGGGAAGCGCGGCTGCAGCACGCCGACGGCTCGATCCGCGTCGTGCATGCGCGCGCGATCGCGAACGCGGCCGGCCCGTGGGTCGGCGAAGTGCTGAAAGGCGCGCTCGGCCGCGGCGCGCACCACAGCGTGCGGCTCGTGAAGGGCAGCCACATCATCACGCGCCGCCTGTTCGATCACGACCACGCGTACATCTTCCAGAACCCGGACAAGCGGATCATCTTCGCGATTCCGTACGAACACGATTTCACGCTGATCGGCACGACCGACGTCGAATACACGAACGATCCCGCGAAGGTCGCGATCGATCGCGACGAGACGCAGTACCTGTGCGATTCGATCAACCGCTACTTCAAGCGCAAGATCTCGCCGGCCGACGTGCACTGGACCTACTCGGGCGTGCGCCCGCTGCTGGAAGACGAGAACGCCGCGAACGCATCGGCCGTCACGCGCGACTACCGCCTCGAAATGGACGAAGGCGCGGGTGCGCCGCTGCTGTCGGTGTTCGGCGGCAAGATCACGACGTTCCGCAAGCTCGCGGAAGAAGCCGGCGACATGCTGACCCGCGCGCTCGGCCGCGACGCGAAGACCTGGACGGCCGGCGTCGCGCTGCCGGGCGGCGACATCGCGAACGCGAACTTCGACGTGTTCGCCGCCGCGTTCGCGAAACGCCACCCGTGGCTGCCCGCCGCGCTCGCCCGCCGCTATGCACGTGCGTACGGCACGCGCGCGGAGCGCGTGATCGACGGCGCGAAGTCGCTTGCCGATCTCGGCACCGAAATCGCCCCGGGCATCCACGACGCCGAACTGCGCTACCTGCGCGACGCCGAATGGGCGACCTGCGCGCAGGACGTGCTGTGGCGCCGCTCGAAGCTCGGCCTGCACGTCGCGCCGGGCACGCTCGACGCGGTGACGGCCGCGATCGACGCGTGGTTCGCCGCCGCGCACGCGCCGCAGGCCTGACCCGAATGCAGTAGCAGTTGCCGTACCGACGTTGACTCACCGACGCGCCGCCCCCCCATGCGGCGCGCATCACAACTAAGCCAAATCCACGGATGGAGATGAGAGACATGCAGGATCAGTACATCCTCGCGCTTGACCAGGGCACCACGAGTTCCCGCGCGATGCTGTTCGATCGCCAGGGCAATATCGTATCGATCGCCCAGAAGGAATTCGAGCAGATCTACCCGCAACCCGGCTGGGTCGAGCACGACCCGCAGGAAATCTGGTCGACGCAAGCCGGCGTCGCCGCCGAAGCCGTCACGCGCACGGGCCTGAACGGCACGTCGATCGCCGCGATCGGCATCACCAACCAGCGCGAAACCACGATCGTCTGGGATCGCGAGACCGGCCAGCCCGTCTACAACGCGATCGTCTGGCAGGATCGCCGCACGGCCGACTTCTGTGATTCGCTGAAAGCACAGGGCCTCGAGGCGAAGGTGCGCGCGAAGACCGGCCTGCCGATCGACTCGTACTTCTCCGGGACCAAGATCCGCTGGATCCTCGACAACGTGCCGGGCGCACGCGAGAAGGCCAGGCAGGGCAAGCTCGCGTTCGGTACCGTCGACAGCTGGCTCGTGTGGAACTTCACGAAGCACGAACTGCACGTGACCGACGTGACGAACGCGTCGCGCACGATGCTGTTCAACATCCACACGCGCGAATGGGACAACGAGCTGCTCGAGCTGCTCGACATCCCGCGCAGCATGCTGCCGGACGTGAAGGCATCGTCGGAAATCTACGGTCACACGAAGACCACCGTGTTCGCGTCGAAGATCCCGCTCGCGGGCATCGCGGGCGACCAGCAGGCGGCGCTGTTCGGCCAGATGTGCACGCAGTCCGGCATGGTGAAGAACACCTACGGCACCGGCTGCTTCCTGATGATGAACACCGGCGACAAGCCGATCGAATCGAAGAACAACCTCGTCACGACGATCGCCTGGCAGATCGGCGACAACGTGCAGTACGCGCTGGAAGGCAGCATCTTCATCGCGGGCGCGGTGGTGCAGTGGCTGCGCGACGGCGTCGGCATCATCAAGTCGGCCGCCGAAATCGAAGCGCTCGCCGCGAGCGTGCCGCACACCGACGGCGTCTACCTGGTGCCCGCGTTCGCCGGCCTCGGCGCGCCGCACTGGAACGCACGGGCGCGCGGCTCGGTATTCGGCGTCACGCGCGGCACGACCTCCGCGCACCTCGCACGGGCGGCGCTCGATTCGATCGCGTACCAGTCGCTCGACGTGCTGGCCGCGATGGAAGCCGATTCGGGCATCAGCATCGGCGAGCTGCGCGTCGACGGCGGCGCGAGCGCGAACGACCTGCTGATGCAGTTCCAGGCCGACCTGCTCGGCGTCGACGCGGTGCGTCCGCAGATCACCGAGACGACCGCGCTCGGCGCGGCCTACCTCGCGGGCCTCGCGATCGGCTACTGGAAGAACCTCGACGAAGTGCGCAGCCAGTGGCAGCTCGATCGCCGCTTCTCGCCGTCGATGCCGAAGGAGCAGGTCGAAAGCTGCATGGCCGGCTGGCAGCGCGCGGTACGCGCCGCGAAGGCGTGGGCCGACGATACCCAGTAATCGTCAGCCATCCATACGAAATACAACAACACCGGCGGACCGCGCTCGCGCGCGAGTCCGCGATGACATACGAGAGACAACCATGTCACCTTATATTGCAGAGTTCATCGGCACAGCGATCCTCGTGCTGCTCGGCAACGGCGCGGTCGCAAACGTGCTGCTTGCAAAGACCAAGGGCAAAGGCGCGGACCTGATCGTGATCGTGATGGGCTGGGCGATGGCCGTATTCGTCGCCGTCTACGTGACCGCGTCGTTCAGCGGCGCGCACCTGAACCCGATCGTCACCATCAGTCTCGCGCTCGCGGGCAAGTTCGCGTGGTCGAAAGTCGGCGGCTACATCCTCGCGCAGATGCTCGGCGGGATGGCGGGCGCCCTGCTCGTGTGGCTCGCGTATCGCCAGCACTTCGCGAAGGAAGCCGATGCGGACCTGAAGCTCGCGGTGTTCTGCACGGCGCCCGCGATCCGCAGCGTCACGCACAACGTGCTGACCGAAGCGATCTGCACGTTCGTGCTGATCCTCGGCGTGCTGTACCTCGCGTCGCCGCAGGTCGGCCTCGGCGCGCTCGACGCGCTGCCCGTCGGCCTGCTCGTGCTCGGCATCGGCATTTCGCTCGGCGGCCCGACCGGCTACGCGATGAGCCCCGCGCGCGACCTGTCGCCGCGCATCATGCACGCGCTGCTGCCGATCCCCGGCAAGCGCGACAGCGACTGGCGCTATGCATGGGTGCCCGTCGTCGGCCCGCTGCTGGGCGGCGCCGCGGCAGCCGGCCTGTACCTGCACCTGCACGCGATGGCCTGATCGCGACCTGATCTCGGCCTGACCGAAGCGCGCGGCCGCCACTGCCGCGCGCTTCATGCGCCTTTCTTCGCGCCTCCCTCGCCACGTTCGCGCTGGCGCTCGCCTCCGGCCGACACGAGCGACTTCAGCTTCACGCCCGCATCCGCCACGGCCGCCGGGCTCGCATCGATCCCGCGTTCGACCAGCATGCTCGCCCACGCGCATTTCCTCGACGAACCCCACCGCACGGCCGAACCCGCGCGCGGCGACGAGCCGCGCGACCGGAATCGTCAGGCCACACGCGCGGCATCGGGAAAACCTGCCGAAGCGTCTCGCGGCATGCGCGTGAAAGCACGTATGATGGCGAATTGATCTGCGTCGCCGACATTCCGCTTCTTCACCACCATGCTCGATCACCTCATCTGCGACTGCGACGGCGTGCTCGTCGACAGCGAAGTCATCGCCGACCGCGTGCTGCTCGATACGCTGTCCTCCACGTTCCCGAACATCGATTTCGAAGCCGCCGCGAAGTCGGCGTTCGGCCAGCAGACGTCGCGCTTCCTGGCCGGGATCGAATCCCGCTTCGGGATCGAGATGCCCGCCAACTTCATCGAAACGATCGAGCACAACATCGAGAGCGCGCTGGCGCAATCGCTCGCGCCGATCACCGGCGTGCGCGACGCGCTGCTGCAGGTGAGCCTGCCGGCGGCCGTGGTGTCGAACAGCCGGCTCGCGCGCGTGCGCAGTTCGCTGAAGCGCGCATCGCTCACCGAGATCTTCGGCGATCGCGTGTTCAGCTCCGAGCAGGTGGCGCGGCCGAAGCCCTACCCCGACGTCTACCTGCATGCGGCGCAAACGCTCGGCGTCGCGCCGGCGCGCTGCATCGTCGTCGAAGACAGCGTGTCCGGGCTGAATGCCGCGCGGGCGGCGGGCATGAAGACGATCGCGTTCGTCGGCGCGAGCCACATCCCCGACAACTACGCGGACGCGCTGCGCGCGATGGGCATCACGCGGATCATGCGCAGGATGGACGAGCTGCCGGCGTTCGTCGAAGCCGGCATGCGCGGAGAATTCGCGGACGTACAGTCCTGACGGTCGTTCCGGCCCGGTCAGGCTGACCGGGCCTGTCCGGCGTGCGCCGCTTCACGCACGCCGTGCCACGGGCGCATGAACGCGCCCGCTTTCCCCTTCCCTTTCACTCAGGCCGGTTCGCAGCAGCGCTCGCGCGCGGCGGCCAGCGCCTCGCGGAACTCGACGAGTTCCGCGATCGTCAGCATCGGCAGCCCGTGCCGTTGCGCGAAACGCTCGACATCGTCGCCGCGCGTCATCGTGCCGTCGGGATTCATCAGCTCGCACAGCACGCCGGCCGGCTTCAGGCCCGCGAGGATCGACAGGTCGACCGTGCCTTCGGTGTGACCGCGGCGTGCCAGCACGCCGCCCGGCTGCGCACGCAACGGAAACACGTGGCCGGGGCGCACGATGTCGTGCGGCTTCGCCCCTTCGGCGATCGCCGCGCGAATCGTCGTCACGCGATCGGCCGCCGATACGCCCGTATGCACGCCTTCGCGTGCCTCGATCGAGACGGTGAACGCGGTGCCGTTGCGGCTCTCGTTGGTCTGCACCATCGGCGGCAGCTCGAGCGCGCGCACCGTGTCGTCGGTCAGGCACAGGCATACGATGCCGCTGCACTCGCGGATCAGCAGCGCCATCGTCTCGGGCGTGATGCGCTCGGCGGCAACGATCAGGTCGGCTTCGTTCTCGCGGTCGTGGTCGTCCTGCAGCACGACCGCACGGCCTGCGCGCATCGCATCGAGCGCGGCGGCGATGCGCGGCGGCACCGGTTCGGAATCCAGCAACGGGAGATCGGCAAAGGCGTCGGCAGGTGCCGACGAAACGGACATCAAGGACATGTGAAACGCTCCTCGCAAATACGGTTTGGGCGAAAAACGTTTCAGGGCATTGCAAACAGACAGAACGACAACCCGCTTCGCACATGTGGCGAAGCGGCCCTGGCGGACATGACTATCTGCACATCTTCTCTCATCCGGACTGTGACCGTCGGCTCTGGCATTCGACCAGATCTGCTGACCCCGCGCGGATGCGCGGGCGCTCGCGGGCTCGCCGGCTTACGCCAGCCTACCGCCGGTGGGGAATTTCGCCCCGCCCTGAAGACGCACTGATTGCCGGACGGGACAACCCCGTCAACGGCGGGCCAAGCATACAACAGCTGCGCGCGCGGCGCAGTGAACTCCAGCTAAAACCTTACCGACGACCCCGTCTAACGGCATCGTCCGAACGGCCGACGGACGACCTGCGCTCCCGCCCGGACGACGGGAACGCGGCCCGCTCCGGGCGGCCTGCGCGATCAGCCGGCCGCATGCGCGGCGTGTGCCGCATCGGGCACGAGCCAGCGGGGCGGCACCTCGGGGCTCACCGTCACGCGAAACGCGCGCGCCTCGCTGTCGCCCGGGTTGCGCAGGCTGTACGGCTGGTCGGCATCGAACACGATCGCATCGCCGGTCGCGAGCAACTGGCGGCGGTCGTGCACGCTGACTTCGAGCGTGCCCTCGCTGACGACGAGGTTGACCGTCGTGCCGGGCGCGCGGCGTGCGCCGGGCTCCGTGTGCAGCGGCGCGATCCGCAGCTCGTGGAATTCGGCCGCGGCCGGCTCGCCTTCCGGATAAAGCGCGCGCGCCGAGAAGCGGCCGTTCGAGCTGACGACGCGCGACGCGCGCTCGGCCGCCAGGTGCTCGAAGCCGTTCACCGCATGGCGGCGCAGGAAGGCGGCGACCGAAACCTTCAGCGCCGCGGCGATCTTGCAGAGCACCTTGATCGACGGCACGCTGCGCGCCGACTCGATCTGCGCGAGCATCGCGCGCGACACGCCGGACAGCCGCGCGAGCGCATCGAGCGACAACTGCCGCTCGGCACGCAACCGCGCGAGGTTCACGCCGACGACCTGCTCGAGAACGTCGAGCGACGCGGACGCCCGCGCATCGGCGGCGTCGCCGGACTCGAAGGAAGACACGTCGCGCACGAGCGCCAGGGATGAAGACATAGCATTGCCTCCGGGCCGCTGTGCGGCCCTGCGTATGGGGTAAGCCGGGATGGGGAATCGGGTTGCGCCAGCAACGGCGCGTATCGAAACGCTATCACCCGGCCTTGCACCGGCAAACGAAGTTATCTTCACACCGTTATCAGCATCGCGGAGGAATGCGTTTCTCGCGCCCCGTTTCCCGCCGCTATCGCGTCGCGCCGCCGGGCTCGCTCATTGCGCCGCCGGCGCCGCACCGCGTGCCGACCCGCGCGTGTCGAGCCGCATCGCGAACCACGTGACGACGAGCGCCGCGAACGTCACCGCGACGGCGACCCACGGCAGCGCATCGAGTGCGAGGCCGTGTTCCAGCGCAAGGCCGCCGAGCCACGCGCCGCCCGCATTGCCGACGTTGAACGCGCCGATGTTGAGCGTCGACGCGAGATGCGGCGCGCTCGCGGCCTTCTCGACCATGCGCGCCTGCAGCGGCGGCACCGTCGCGAACGCGGCGATCCCCCACACGAACACGGTGACGGCGGCCGCGACCGGCAGGTGGCTCGTCTTCGCGAAGACGGCCATCACGGCCATCAGCGCGACGAGGATCGCGATCAGCGACGGCATCAGCGCGCGGTCGGCGAACTTGCCGCCGAGCGTGTTGCCGATCGTCAGCCCCGCGCCGAACAGCACGAGGATCAGCGCGACCGAGCGCGGCGAGAAACCGGACACGGTCTCGAGGATCGGCGCGATGTACGTGAACACGACGAACACGCCGCCGAAGCCGAGCACGGTCATCAACAGCGCGAGCCACACCTGCGGCTCCTTCAGCACGCGCACTTCGTGGCCGAGGCCGCCCGGCCCGCTGTCGTGACGGTTCGGCACGAGCGCGGCGACGCCGCCGAGCGCCAGCACGCCGAGCCCGGCGACGATCCAGAACGACGCGCGCCAGCCGAGCAGTTGGCCGACGAACGTGCCGAACGGCACGCCGAGCACATTCGACAGCGTGAGCCCCGTGAACATCAGCGCGATCGCGCTCGCGCGCTTGTCGGCCGGCACGAGCGACGCGGCGACCACCGCGCCGATCCCGAAGAACGACCCGTGTGCGAACGACGTGACGACGCGGGCGACCATCAGCATCGCGTAGCCGGACGCGGTCGCGCACAGCACGTTGCCGACGATGAAGATCGCCATCAGCAGCTGCAGCGCGGCCTTGCGCGGCATGCGGCTCGTCAGCACCGCGAGCAGCGGCGCGCCGGCCGCGACACCGAGCGCGTAGCCGGTGACCAGCAGGCCGGCCGACGGCAGCGACACGGCCAGGTCGTGCGCCACTTCGGGCAGCAGGCCCATGATGATGAACTCGGTGGTACCGATGGCGAAGGCGCTGATCGCAAGCGCCAGTAACGGAATGGGCATGACGTTCTCCGGAAGGCGGCGGACGCGGCGCCCGGTCGGTGCCGCACCGCACAAAAGGCAGGATGTGCGCATTGTCCCGAAGACATCGATATTTGATAATTGGCGTGGCGTTTGAACCATTTTCAAATATTTCTGAAAAATCTCATGGACCGACTGGGCGATATCCGGCTGTTCGTCGAGGCGGCCGAACTGGGCAGCCTGTCCGCCGCCGGGCGCAAGCTGAACCTCACGCCGGCCGCGGCGAGCGCGCGCCTCGCGAAGCTCGAGGCGGCGGTCGCCACCCGGCTGTTCGACCGTTCGACCCGGCAGTTGCGGCTCACCGACGAGGGCCGCCTGTACCTGAACGGCTGCCGGCAGGCGTTGCAGGCGCTCGACGACGCAAACGCGCTGCTCCAGGCCGGCCGCAACGTGGTCGCCGGCCGGGTGCGGCTGTCGGCGACGTCCGATTTCGGCCGCCGCCGGCTGCTCGACTGGCTCGACGAATTCACCGCGCTTCACCCGGACGTGACGTTCTCGCTGACGGCGTCCGACTCGACGGTGAACCTGTGGCAGGACGAGATCGACCTCGCGATCCGTTTCGCCGCGCCGCCCGACGGTGCGCTGATCGCCCGCCGGCTCGCCGCGGACCGGCGCGTGCCGTGCGCGGCGCCGTCGTTCGTCGAACGCCACGGCATGCCGCGCGATCCGCACGATCTGGCCCGCTTTCCATGCAACGTGATCACGGTCGCGTCCGGGCCGATGAACACGTGGCGCTTCACGCGCGGCGACGACACGCAGACCTGCACGGTGCCGCTCGCCACCGCGTTCGAGACCAACGACGGCGGCCTCGCCCGCGAATGGGCGCTGCGCGGCCGCGGCATCGTGCTGAACTCGATCTGGGATGTCGCCGACGACATCCGCGCCGGGCGGCTCAAGGTCCTGCTGCCCGACTGGCGGCACCAGAGCGCGCCGCTGCACGCGATCTATCCCGGCAAGCGCTACATGGCGCCGCGCGTGCGCGTGCTGCTCGACTTTCTCGCCGAACGCTTCGCACGCGAGGAAGCCGCGCACGACGACCTGCTGAACGCGTGCCGCTGACGGCCGGCGCATCGCGGCTCGAGGGTCGGAACGCGCCGGCCGGCGTCGCGCGGCCGCAACCCGCCGCCCGTCCCGGGCAGCGTGAAAAGCTATAATGGAAAGCTTTCCCGACGGCCTTTCACATGCTGGCTGCACGCGATCCGCGTGCGGCGCGCGCGGCCGTCCCGATTCACTCTTGACGACGCCCCCAGGTCAACCACTGCGAACGGCGAATCCCCATGACCAAGAAAGTTTACGTAAAGACCTTCGGCTGCCAGATGAACGAGTACGACTCGGACAAGATGGTGGACGTGCTGAATGCGGCCGAAGGCCTCGAAAAGACCGACACGCCGGAAGACGCGGACATCATCCTGTTCAACACGTGCTCGGTGCGCGAGAAGGCGCAGGAGAAGGTGTTCTCCGATCTCGGCCGCGTGCGCGAGCTGAAGGAAGCGAAGCCCGGCCTGCTGATCGGCGTCGGCGGCTGCGTCGCGAGCCAGGAAGGCGCATCGATCGTGTCGCGCGCGCCGTACGTCGACCTCGTGTTCGGCCCGCAAACCCTGCACCGCCTGCCGCAGATGATCGACGCGCGCCGCGAGAGCGGCCGCGCGCAGGTCGACATCACCTTCCCCGAGATCGAGAAGTTCGACCACCTGCCGCCCGCGCGCGTCGAGGGGCCGAGCGCGTTCGTGTCGATCATGGAAGGCTGCTCGAAGTACTGCAGCTACTGCGTGGTGCCGTACACGCGCGGCGATGAAGTGTCGCGCCCGCTCGACGACGTGCTGACCGAAGTGGCCGGCCTCGCCGACCAGGGCGTGCGCGAAGTCACGCTGCTCGGCCAGAACGTGAATGCCTATCGGGGCGCGCTGGCGGCCGGCTCGTCCGAAATCGCCGATTTCGCGACGCTGATCGAATACGTCGCCGACATCCCGGGCATCGAGCGGATCCGCTACACGACGTCGCACCCGAAGGAGTTCACGCAGCGGCTGATCGACACCTACGCGAAGGTGCCGAAGCTCGTGAGCCACCTGCACCTGCCCGTGCAGCACGGCTCCGACCGCATCCTGATGGCGATGAAGCGCGGCTACACGGTGCTCGAATACAAGTCGGTGATCCGCAAGCTGCGCGCGATCCGCCCGGACCTGTCGCTGTCGACCGACATGATCGTCGGCTTCCCCGGCGAGACCGAGGACGATTTCGACAAGATGATGGCGCTCGTGCACGAGATGAGCTACGACACCAGCTTCTCGTTCATCTACAGCCCGCGCCCCGGCACGCCGGCCGCGAACCTGCACGACGACACGCCGCGCGAGGTCAAGCTCAAACGCCTGCAACATCTGCAGGCGACCATCGAGGAAAACGTCGCGCGCATCAGCCAGTCGATGGTCGGGAAGGTCGAGCGGATCCTCGTCGAGGGCCCGTCGCGCAAGGACCCGAACGAACTCGCGGGCCGCACCGAGAACAACCGGGTCGTGAATTTCCCGGCGCCGCTCGCATCGCACCCGCGCCTGATCGGCCAGATGATCGACGTGAAGATCAACCACGCGTACCCGCATTCGCTGCGCGGCGAGCTCGTGCTCGTGAGCGACGACGCGAGCGCGGCCACGCACTGACGTTCCACTGGAGCCCGACGCCACTTTGAAGCCGACCCAAGCACTGGAATTCGTCGCGCCGCGCGACGACAACGCGCGCCTCGCCAACCTCTGCGGCCCGCTCGACGAGAACCTGCGGCAGATCGAACAGGCGCTCGACGTCACGCTGTCGCGACGCGGCCACCGGATCGCGATCCGCGGGCGCGGCGCCAAGCTCGCGCTCGCCGCGCTCGAGAACTTCTACAACCGCGCGCGCGATGCGCTGTCAGTCGACGACATCCAGCTCGCGCTGGTCGAAGTGCGCCACACGGGCGGCAACGGCCGCCAGGACACGCTCGACGTGCGCTTCCGCGGCGACCCCGACCATCCGTTCGACGACCCCGTCGTCCAGCTCGACGCCAGCGAGCCGGACGAGGAGCCCGCGCCGAAGCTCTACACGCGGCGAGCCGACCTGCGCGGCCGCACGCCGGCGCAGCGCGAATACCTGAAGCAGATCCTGTCGCACGACGTGACGTTCGGCATCGGGCCGGCCGGCACCGGCAAGACCTACCTCGCGGTCGCCTGCGCGGTCGACGCGCTCGAGCGCGACCAGGTCAAGCGGATCGTCCTGACGCGCCCGGCCGTCGAGGCCGGCGAGCGGCTCGGCTTCCTGCCGGGCGATCTCGCGCAGAAGGTCGACCCGTACCTGCGTCCGCTGTACGACGCGCTGTACGACCTGCTCGGTTTCGACAAGACGGCGAAGATGTTCGAGCGCCAGATGATCGAGATCGCGCCGCTCGCGTACATGCGCGGCCGCACGCTGAACCACGCGTTCATCATCCTCGACGAGGCGCAGAACACGACGCCCGAGCAGATGAAGATGTTCCTCACGCGGATCGGCTTCGGCTCGAAGGCGGTCGTGACCGGCGACACGAGCCAGGTCGACCTGCCGCGCGGCCACAAGAGCGGCCTCGTCGAGGCGCAGCAGGTGCTCGGCGGCGTGCGCGGCATCGCGCTCACGCGCTTCACGAGCGCGGACGTCGTGCGCCATCCGCTCGTCGCGCGCATCGTCGAGGCGTACGACGAATTCCACGCTCAGCACCAGGACGGCTGACCGGCCGGCAGCACCTGCACGCCGCCCGGCCTGACAGCCCGGCCCGGCCCGCCAGACGGCGCGCCGGGCTTTTTTTCGCCTGTGCGAATTCGGGCGCGATCGGCCGTTTGGTGTATCCTCAACGCGTCCTAATCGCCGCACGCGTCATGAAATCCTCCCGTTCCCGCAAGTCCGGGCGCGCCCAGTCCGCCGCGCCCGCCTCCCCCCGCCTTTCGCTGTTCGATGCGAAAGGCAAGGCCCGGACCGTCAACGCGCAAGGGCTGCGCATCGACTTCCCTGACGGCCGCAGCCTGATGTTCGACCTGTCGGGCAGTTCCGGGGAAGCCGCCGTCGCGATCGTCGCGCAGCACAACGATCCGGCCATGCGCGCGAAGATCGCGCTGCAGCCCGAGCACTACGACAGCGTGACGCTGCACGTGGGTGCCGAGCCCGCACCGCGCGAGGACGACACCGAAGACGCACTGCGCGAGCCGGAGCTCGACCTGTCCGTGCAGTACGGCGACGAGATCACGAGCGACGTGCGCAAGACGCTGCCCAAGCGCAAGCTGATTGCCGAATGGCTCGAACCGGCGCTGTTCTCCAGTGCGCAGCTCACCGTGCGCTTCGTCGGCGAAGAAGAAGGCCGCACGCTGAACGCCGGCTACCGCCACAAGGACTATCCGACCAACGTGTTGACCTTCGCGTACGACGCGGCGCCCGACGGCACCGTGATCGGCGACCTCGTGCTGTGCTGCCCGGTCGTCGAGAAGGAAGCGCACGATCAGGACAAGCCGCTCACCGCCCATTACGCGCACCTGCTGGTGCACGGCGCGCTGCACGCGCAGGGCTACGACCACGAGACGAGCGACGAGGACGCAGCCGAAATGGAAGCGCTCGAAGTCGACATCCTCGCGAAGCTGGGCTTCCCGAACCCGTACCAGTAAGCCGTCCGCACGATGCGCAACGCCGCGACGCTCTCGCCCGCCTACCCGCCGTCGATCGGCGACGGGCGCCTGCTGACGGAAGACGAACTCGCGGCGTCGCTCGCGCACACGATGCGCGACTGGGACGGCCGGCAGGATCTGTGGCTGTTCGGCTATGGCTCGCTGATCTGGAACCCGGGATTGCCGACCGTCGCAGCCATACGCGGCAAGGTGCACGGCTATCATCGCGGGCTCTATCTGTGGTCGCGCGTGAACCGCGGCACGCCCGAACGCCCGGGCCTCGTGCTCGCGCTCGATCGCGGCGGCTCGTGCTCGGGCATCGCGTTCCGGCTCGCCGGCCCGACCGCGCAACCGCACCTCGAAACGTTGTGGAAACGCGAGATGCCGATGGGTTCGTACCGGCCCGCATGGCTGCCGTGCTCGCTCGAGAACGGCGAGCGCGTGAACGCACTCGCGTTCGTGATGCGCCGCGAAGCGCCGACCTATACGGGCAAGCTGCCCGACCCCGTCGTCAAGGAAGTGTTCAGTTGCGCGGCCGGCCGCTACGGCACGACGCTCGACTACGTCAGCCGCACGGTCGACGCGCTGCGCGCGAGCGGCATCCCCGATCGCGCGCTCGAAGGGCTGCTCGCGCGATGCCGGTGACGCGGCACGGCGCCCGGCTCGCCGCCACGCGCTGCCGCGCCGTGGGCGCATTCTTGGGAGGGCAAGACCGATGAGACCGTCTCGCTGGTCGCGTTGCAGGGTTGCCGCGCTGATCGTCGCCGCGAGCGTCGCGCTGTCCGGCTGCGGAATACTCGGCTGCGGCGGCGCCGCGACCAACGGCGCGGCCGCCGGCGGCTGCTCGGCCGGCATGCGGTTCTGAGCCGCGGCCGGGCGAAGTCCGCGTGCGGCAGAATGCCGCCGCTCACCACCCCGGCCGAACGCTTTTCCGCGTCACGGCTCCGCTTCCCGTCCGCACCCGTTTTTTTCGCCACTGCCCCGCCTCCCTTTTCTGGGATAGGATGGGCGCGAGGACGATGTCGCGCCCGGCGCGGCCGTCCGCGAGCGGGGCCCGTACGCGCTGCCCACCCTGGCCGTGCGGCCGGTGTGACACGGTCGCGTCGTGCCCTTGGTGTATCCTTGCCTACTCCGTGACAGCGCGCTCCGGCATGACCCGGGCGCACCACCATGAACGATTCGTATCCCAGTCGTAAGCCAACCGACAAACCGCAAGAAAAGCGCTCGCTGCTCGAGCGCCTGACCGACTTCATCTCGCCCGAGCCCGAATCCCGCGGCGAGCTGCTGGAAATCCTCCAGGACGCCCACGAACGCAACCTGATCGACGCCGATTCGCTGTCGATGATCGAAGGCGTGTTCCAGGTGTCCGACCTGTGCGCGCGCGACATCATGGTGCCGCGCGCACAGATGGACGCGATCAACATCGCCGACAAGCCCGAGGATTTCATCCCGTTCGTCCTCGAAAAGGCGCACTCGCGCTACCCCGTGTACGAGGAGAACCGCGACAACGTCATTGGCGTGCTGCTCGCGAAGGATCTGCTGCGTTTCTATGCCGAAGAGGAATTCGACGTGCGCGGGATGCTGCGCCCGGCCGTGTTCATTCCCGAATCGAAGCGCCTGAACGTGCTGCTGCACGACTTCCGCGTGAACCGCAACCACCTTGCGATCGTCGTCGACGAATACGGCGGCGTCGCGGGCCTGATCACGATCGAGGACGTGCTCGAGCAGATCGTCGGCGACATCGAGGACGAATACGATTTCGACGAGGAAGCCGGCAACATCATCTCGGGGCCCGACGGCCGCTACCGCGTGCGTGCGCTCACCGAGATCGAACAGTTCAACGAGACGTTCGGCACCGATTTCCCGGATGACGAAGTCGATACGATCGGCGGGCTGATCACGCATCATTTCGGCCGCGTCCCGCATCGCGGCGAGAAGCTGCAGCTCGGCAACCTCGTGTTCGAGATCCAGCGCGGCGATGCGCGCCAGGTCCACGTGCTGCTGGTGCGCCGCAATCCGCTCGCGAGCCGTCGCGCCGAAACCTCGCACGAGGACTGACCGTCGCGCGCCAGCCGCGCGTTCCACAACCGCTCGCCCACCTTCGCTTCACATGGACGATCCGATCCTGTCCCGCCCGGCTGGCGGTCTTCTCGCGCCGCCTCCCGGGCGCGCGCTGCCGCGCTGGCACTACCCGGCCGCGCTGCTCGCCGGCGCCGCCAATACGCTCAGCTTCGCGCCGACGCCGCATGGCGGCTGGCTGCAACTCGTCGTATTCGTCTGGTTTTTCGCGCAGCTCACGCGCACCGCGAGCTGGCGCAGCGCCGCGCTCACCGGCGGCGCGTTCGGCTTCGGCAACTTCATCAGCGGCATCTGGTGGCTCTACATCAGCATGCACGTCTACGGCGAGATGGCCGCGCCGCTCGCAGGCGGCGCGCTCGTGCTGTTCTCGCTGTACCTGTCGCTGTACCCGGCGTTCTCCGCCGGGCTGTGGTCGTTCTGCGCAGGCCATGCGTGGCATCGCCGCACGCCCGACCCGCGGCCGTTTTCGCCGACCTGGCACGGCGCATTCGCATTCGCGAGCGCATGGGCACTCGGCGAATGGCTGCGCGGCACCGTCTTCACCGGCTTCCCGTGGCTCGCAAGCGGCTATCCGCAGGTCGACGGCCCGTTCGCGGGCTTCGCGCCGGTCGCCGGGGTGTACGGGATCGCGTGGGTGCTCGCCTTGTTCACCGCGCTCGTCGTACAGGCGCTCGCCGCCGCCCGGCCGTCGCCGCTCGCCGAACCCCGTGCCGGCAATGCGCGTGTGCGCATCGCCGCGCCGGCCGGCATCGCGGTCGCGCTGATCGCGGCCGGTCTCGGGCTGTCGCAGGTCACGTGGACCGTGCCCGCGAACGCGCCGCTCACCGTGCGGCTGCTGCAGGGCAACGTGAAGCAGGACATCAAGTTCGAGGAAGCGGGCATCGACGCGGCGATCAAGATGTACACGCAGATGATCGTCGAGAAGCCGGCCGACCTGATCGTCACGCCCGAAACCGCGATCGCGGTGATGATCCAGGAATTGCCCGAGCCGTTCGCCGTCGCGATCCGCAAGTTCAGCGACACGACGGGCTCGGCCGTGCTGTTCGGCGCGGTCGGCGCATCGGTGACCGAGGACGGCCACTACGTCGACTATACGAACAGCCTGTACGGCGTGACGCCGAATTCGCGCGACATCTATCACTACGACAAGCACCACCTCGTGCCCTTCGGCGAATTCATCCCGTGGGGTTTCCGGTGGTTCGTCGACCTGATGAAGATGCCGCTCGGCGACTTCGCGCGCGGCGCGCCGGTGCAGAAGCCGTTCCTCGTGCACAACCAGCCGGTGATGGCCGACATCTGCTACGAGGACTTGTTCGGCGAGGAAATCGCCGCGACGATCCGCGACAACCCGCAGCCGCCGGGCGTGCTCGTCAACGTGACGAACCTCGCGTGGTTCGGCGACACGATCGCACTCGACCAGCACCTGCAGATCGCACGGATGCGCTCACTCGAGACGGGCCGGCCGATGCTGCGCTCGACCAACACCGGGATGACGGCCGCGATCGATGCGCGCGGCCGCGTGCTCGGCCAGCTGAAGCCGTTCACGATCGGCTCGCTCGACGTGCGGATCGAAGGCACGAGCGGCTTCACGCCTTACGTGACGAGCGGCAACAACATCGTGCTCGCGGTGTCGCTGGTGCTGCTCGCGTTCGGCTTCACGTTCGGCCCCGGGCTGCGCCGGCGCAACGGCAGGAACAACGGCGACGCCCCGCCGAAATGATGCGGCACGCCGCCGCCGCGCAGCGCGTGGTGGCGGCCGCCGCATGCAGCGGCCGTTGACCGCGAACCGGCCGGCCGCTCAGGCCGCTCAGGCCTGCCGGGCCGACTCCGCCGACTCCGCCGCCTGAACCGGCTGCGCAGACAGGCGCCGCAGGTCGCGGCTCACCGCTTCCATCACGGGCTCCCATGCGCCGAACGCCGGCTGCCGGTACAGGGTCGCGCTCGGGTACCACGGGCTGTCCGTGCGTTCGAGCAACCACGGCCAGTGCGGATTCACGTCGAGCAGCACCCACGTGCGCGCGCCGAGCGCGCCCGCCAGGTGCGCGACCGACGTGCACACGGTGATCACGAGATCCAGCGCGCCGATGAACGCGGCCGTATCGTCGAAGCTCGTCAGTTCCGCCGTGAAGTCCTCGATCGCGAAGCCGGCCGCGCGCGCCGCCGCGACATCCGCCTGCGCACCCGGCTGCAGCGAATGAAACGCGACGCCGTCGATCCCGCGGAATGCGTCGGCATAACGCTCGAGCCCGACGCGCCGGAACGGGTTGCGCTGGTGCCCCGCACTGCCCGTCCACACGAGCCCGACCTTCAGCCGGCTGTCGCCCGCGAGCCGCGCGCGCCACGCGTCGCGCGCGGGCGGATCGGCATGCAGGTACGGCACCGACGACGCGAGCGTCGACACTTCCATGCCGAGCATCAGCGGCAGGCCGATCAGCGGTATTTCGTAA
Organism: Burkholderia reimsis; assembly: GCF_003294055.1. Lineage (NCBI taxonomy): Bacteria > Pseudomonadati > Pseudomonadota > Betaproteobacteria > Burkholderiales > Burkholderiaceae > Burkholderia > Burkholderia reimsis. Next base: position 6,019 of record NZ_QMFZ01000050.1, on the reverse strand, counting down.
TCGAAGGCGGGCAGCACGTCGACGCCGCCGCCCGCGCTGAACGCATCCGCATGCGCGCCGAGGCTGCGCTGCATCAGCGTGCCCACCTGCGGAAACGTGTTCCATATGAGCCGGCCGCCCTCGCGATGCACGCGCTCGGCGAGCGGCGCGACGAAGCGGCAGAACTGCAGCACGTCGCCGAGCCCCTGCTCGCCCCACACGAGCAGCGTCTTGCCGGCGAGCGGCTCGCCCTGCCAGCGCGGGCCCGGCAGCACCGGCCGGCGGCCGCGCAACTCGCCCGCGCCGTCCCAGCGCGCCTCGTGGCCGCGCCAGCCGGCCGCATGGTTGCCGCGCACGAGCTGGATGATCGCCAGGTTGAAACGGTAGGACGCGTCGTCGGGCGCCAGCTCGCACGCGCGCGCCGCGCAGCGCTCGGCATCGTCCCAGCGCTGCGCCTCCTTCATCGCCATCGCGACGTTGTTCATCGCGAGCGCGTTGTCGGGCGCAAGTTCCACGAGCCGCGCGGCGCACGCGAGCGCGCCGTCCAGGTCGTGCGTCGCGATCCGCGCGACGACGAGGTTGATCCATGCCTGCACGTCGGACGGATCGGCGCGCACGGCCGCGTCGAGCAGCGCGATCTCCTCCGCGCGGTCGCTGCCCGACAGCCGCAGCGCGATCGCGAGGTTGTTGCGCAGCGACGGCCGCCCGGCGTCGAGCGCCAGCGCCGCGCGATACGGCGCCACGGCGTCCGCGTGACGACCGGCCATCTGCAGCGCGTAGCCGAGATTGAAGTACGCGGTCGCGCCCGGCTGCACGCGCGCCGCGCATTCGGCGAGCGCGACCGCATCGGCCGTGCGCTGCCGCGTGACGAGCGCGCCGGTGAGCTGCGCGAGCGCATCGGCGTCGACCGCATGCAGGTGCGCGGCGGCGGCCAGCCACAGATCGTGCGCGGCGGCCTCGCCGCGCGCCTGCGCGTCGGCGGCCTGCCCGAGCAGCGCGAGGAAGGGCGGAAGCAGCGGAATGAGGATGTCGGTCGGTTCGTCCATGCAGTCGGGATCGGCAAGCGGTGGCGCGGCACGCGTCGCGCGCACCGCAATACGCGCATCTTAACGCCCGTGCGAAGCCGTGCGGCACGCGCGTCGCGACCTGTCGCGCGCGGCCGCCCGGCGCGCGCCGGCCATGCCCGCGCAGGCCGCCCGGACGGGGCCGACGGCACGCCCGCCCGCGTTCCGGCCGCATCCGCTCGCCGATCCGGTAAAATTACGCGTTTCAGCACACTAACAAGCCGCGCCGCCGCGCGAGCCGACCCTCCGGGCCCCGCCCGGAGCGCCGCCCGCAACGGAGCGCCAGCGCCACGAAGGCTCTTCATGCTTACGTTTCAGCAAATCATCCTGACGCTGCAGTCCTACTGGGACAAGCAGGGTTGCGCCCTGCTCCAGCCCATCGACATGGAAGTCGGTGCAGGCACGTCGCACGTGCACACGTTCCTGCGCGCGGTCGGCCCCGAGCCGTGGCGCGCCGCGTACGTGCAGCCGTCGCGCCGCCCGAAGGACGGCCGCTACGGCGAGAACCCGAACCGACTGCAGCACTACTACCAGTACCAGGTCGTGCTCAAGCCGGCGCCGGAAAACATCCTCGACCTGTACCTCGGCTCGCTCGAGGCGCTCGGCTTCGACCTGCAGCAGAACGACGTGCGCTTCGTCGAGGACGACTGGGAAAACCCGACGCTCGGCGCGTGGGGCCTCGGCTGGGAAGTGTGGCTGAACGGGATGGAAGTCACGCAGTTCACGTATTTCCAGCAGGTCGGCGGCCTCGACTGCAAGCCGGTGCTCGGCGAGATCACGTACGGCCTCGAGCGCCTCGCGATGTACCTGCAGAAGGTCGAGAACGTCTACGACCTCGTGTGGACCGAGTGGGAAGAGCAAGGCCCGAACGGCCCCGAGCTGCGCCGCCTGTCGTACGGCGACGTCTATCACCAGAACGAGGTCGAGCAGTCGACCTACAACTTCGAGCACGCGAACGTCGACCTGCTGTTCACGTTCTTCAACAGCTACGAAGCGGAAGCGAAGAAGATGATCGACGCGCAGCTCGCGCTGCCCGCGTACGAGCTCGTCCTCAAGGCCGGCCACACGTTCAACCTGCTGGACGCGCGCGGCGCGATCTCGGTCACCGAGCGGGCAGCGTACATCGGCCGCATCCGCGCGCTGTCGCGTCTCGTCGCACAGGCCTACTACGACTCGCGCGAGAAGCTCGGCTTCCCGATGCTCGGCAACCCGCCGGGCGTGCCGGGCCTCACCACCGACGCCCAGGATGCCGCGCAGCCGGCATGGGCGCCGCCGCTCAAGGTCGAACGCAAGATCGATCAGGACTGACGAGACGAGATTTATTCCAGACATGACGCACAATCATCCCGCCCCCCTGCTCGTCGAACTGCTGACCGAAGAGCTGCCGCCGAAGGCCCTCGCGCGCCTCGGCGACGCATTCGCCGAAGGCCTCGCGCAACGCCTCGCGGCACGCGACCTCGTCGACGGCGAACTCGTGTTCGAACGCTACGCCACGCCGCGCCGCCTCGCCGTCGTCGTGCAGAACGTGCGCGCCGTCGCCCCTGAAAAGCAGGTCCGCGAAAAGGTCCTGCCCGTGTCGGTCGCGCTCGACGCCGAAGGCAAGCCGACCGCCCCGCTCGCGAAGAAGCTCGCGGCGCTCGGCCACCCGAACCTGTCGATCGCCGATCTCGAGCGTGCGCAGGACGGCAAGGCCGAAGCGTTCTTCATCAACTATTCGGCAGCCGGCGCGACGCTCGCCGACGGCCTGCAGGCCGCGCTCGACGAAACGCTCGAGAAGCTGCCGATCCCGAAAGTGATGACCTACCAGCGCCCGGACGGCTCCGACGTGAAGTTCGTGCGCCCGGTGCATCGCCTGACGGTGCTGCACGACGACCGCATCGTGCCCGTCACCGCATTCGGCGTCGATGCCGGCGATACGACGCTCGGCCACCGCTTCCTGTCCGACGGCCTCGTCGCGATCCAGCATGCACGCGCGTACGCCGACACGCTGCGCGACAAGGGCCGCGTGATCGCGCACTTCGCCGATCGCCGCGAAACGATCCGCACGCAGCTGAACGAACACGCGAACGGCGATACCGTCGTGATGCCCGAGTCGCTGCTCGACGAAGTGACGTCGCTGGTCGAATGGCCGGTCGTCTACCCGTGCCGCTTCGAGGACGAATTCCTGCAGGTTCCGCAGGAATGCCTGATCCTCACGATGCAGACGAACCAGAAGTATTTCGCACTGACCGACGTCGCCGGCAAGCTGCGCTCGCGTTTCCTGATCGTGTCGAACATCGAGACGAAGACGCCGGGCGAGATCATCGAAGGCAACGAGCGCGTCGTGCGCCCGCGCCTCGCCGACGCGAAGTTCTTCTTCGAGCAGGACAAGAAGAAGCCGCTCGCCGACCGCGTGCCGCAGCTCGCGAACGTCGTGTATCACAACAAGCTCGGTTCGGCGCTCGCGCGCGTCGAGCGCCTCGAGGCGCTGGCCGGCGAGATCGCCCCGGCGATCGGCGCCGACGCCGCGCACGCGAAGCGCGCCGCGCGCCTCGCGAAGGCCGACCTGCTGACCGACATGGTCGGCGAGTTCCCGGAACTGCAGGGCACGATGGGCACGTACTACGCGCGCCACGACGGCGAAGCCGACGACGTCGCGCTCGCCTGCGCCGAGCACTACCAGCCGCGTTTCTCCGGCGACGCACTGCCGACCACGCCCGTGTCGACCGCCGTCGCGCTCGCCGACAAGCTCGAGACGATCGTCGGCATCTGGGGGATCGGCCTCGCGCCGACCGGCGAGAAGGATCCGTTCGCGCTGCGCCGCCACGCACTCGGCGTGCTGCGCCTGCTGCTCGAGAAGCAGCTGCCGCTCGATCTCGTGTCGCTGCTGCGCACGGCCCATGCGCGCTTCGAAGGCGTGCCGGGCGTCGCCGAATCGACCGACGCGATCCTCGCGTTCTTCATGGATCGCCTGCGCGGCCTGCTGCGCGAGCGCGGCTATTCGGCCGGCGAAATCGACGCGGTGCTGAGCCTGAACCCGACGCGCGTCGACGATCTCGTCGCGCGCCTCGACGCGGTGCGCGAATTCACGCACCTCGCGGAAGCCGAAGCGCTCGCGGCCGCGAACAAGCGGATCTCGAACATCCTGAAGAAGTCGGAAGGCGGGGCGAACGGCGCGGTGCAGCCGACGCTGCTCGTCGAGGCCGCCGAGAAGGCGCTGCACGAACAGCTCGCCGCCGTGACGCCGCACGTGCAGTCGCAGCTCGAGGCGCGGGCGTACACGGGCGCGCTGTCGGCGCTCGCCGCGCTGCGCGCACCGGTCGACACGTTCTTCAACGACGTGATGGTCAACGCGGAAGATCCGGCACTGCGCGCGAACCGTCTCGCGCTGCTGTCCGCGCTGCACCAGCAGATGAACTGCGTCGCCGACATCTCGAAGCTCGCCGCATAAGGGCCGCACGATGCCGACCAGCCCCAACCGAAAGCTCGTCGTCCTCGACCGGGACGGCGTGATCAACGTCGATTCGGATGCGTTCATCAAGACGCCCGACGAATGGATCGCGCTGCCCGGCGCCCTCGAGGCGATTGCCCGGCTCAACCACGCGGGGTATCGCGTGGTCGTCGCGACCAACCAGTCCGGCATCGGTCGCGGGCTGTTCGACATGGCCGCGCTCAACGAGATGCACCTGAAGATGCATCGCGCGGCGGCCTCGGTCGGCGCGCGGATCGACGCGGTGTTCTTCTGCCCGCACACGGCCGAGGATCACTGCGACTGCCGCAAGCCGAAACCCGGGATGATGCAGATGATCGCCGAGCGCTTCGAGATCGATCCCGATCACACGCCGGTGGTCGGCGATTCGCTGCGCGACCTGCAGGCCGGCGTCGCGGTCGGCTGCCAGCCGCACCTCGTACTCACCGGCAAGGGCAAGAAGACGCTCGCCGCCGGCAACCTGCCGCCCGGCACGAAGGTGCACGACGACCTGCGCGCGTTCGCGCTCGATTTCCTTTCACACGAACACGAGTGATGCGGCCGCCGCGCGCATCCTCCCTAACGCCAGACTTACGCCGATGCGCTTCGTCCGCTCCCTGCTGCTGCTGATCTACTTCGTCGTGTACACGGTGCCGTACGCCACCGCGTGCTTCATCGCCTTTCCGTTCATGCGCGCCGACGCGCGCTACTGGATGGCGGCCGGCTGGTGCAAGTCCACGCTGTGGGTCGTGCGCTGGCTGAACGGCATCCGCTACCGGATCGAAGGCTACGAGAACCTGCCCGACGGCCCGGCCGTACTGCTGTCGAAGCACCAGTCCGCATGGGAAACGCTCGCGTTTCCCGCGCTGATGCCGAAACCGCTCTGCTACGTGTTCAAGCGCGAGCTGCTGTACGTGCCGTTCTTCGGCTGGGCGCTCGGGCTGCTGCACATGGTCAACATCAACCGCAAGGAAGGCAAGAACGCGTTCACGTCGGTGATCCGCCAGGGCAAGAAGCGCCTGTCGGAAGGCGCATGGATGATCATGTTCCCGGAAGGCACGCGCACGCCGGTCGGCAAGCAGGGCAAGTACAAGACGGGTGGCGCGCGCTTCGCGATCGAAACCGGTGCACCCGTCGTACCGATCGCGCACAATGCAGGCCGGGTGTGGCCGCGCAACTCGTTCACGAAATTCCCGGGTGTCGTCACCGTGTCGATCGGCAAGCCGATCCCCAGCGAGGGGCTGACGCCCGATGCATTGAACTCGCAGGTCGAAGCATGGATCGAAGCGGAAATGCGCCGGATCGATCCGGATTCGTATCGCCAGGCGGGCAACGCCGGCACGCGCGATGCCGCGCGTGTCTGACGCCCCCGGGTGGCAGCCGTTGCGTACGACAAAAAGAAGCGAACTGATGAAACAGCGTCCGCGGCCACGGCCTGCCGTCGTGGCCCTCGATCATCGCCAGATGGATCTGCCGCTCTTCGACGGGCCGGCCGCCGCACCGTCGGCGCCCGCCGCCCCGCCCGCGC